>JAAYBA010000601.1 GCA_012719085.1 Planctomycetota bacterium | reverse complement strand
TCGGCGAAGGATGGGGGCAGGGCAAGGGAAAAAGGCCGTATCTCGTGTTACGGCGGGCTGGAGACGGGAGGCCGGAGGCTGGAGGAAGATGGGCGTAATAGGGGAACGCACCCTGTTTTCGTTTGGCCGACCGGTGGCGAAGTCGTTTGGCCGGTGGGTCCGTTCGGGATTTCCAGGACGCCGTACGTAACTTCATGCGGCTGCGGATGGATCGCTGGCGGGAAGCCCAGATCGGGCGGTGCTCACTGCGGTGGTGCGAATGTCACGCGCCAGGCGACTTCGGCGTTCTTGGGCGCGTCGATCCGGACGCGGACTTTCCAGTGGTCCTGCTCCACCAACTCGATCGTGGCCGGCAAGCGACTGCCATCGGGCGCAAGAGAGACGTCGTTGACGCGCAGGACTTTGCCCGGTCCGGCGGCGGCGATGCGCAGTTCGTATGGGTCGCCTCCGACGACGCGGCTGGTGCCCGAGAGGGTGCGGGTGCTCTCGTCCCACTTCTCCGCGACGAGGTCGATGACACCCTGTGTGATGTGACGCGAGGTGCTGAGGACCTGCGGGTGTGCTGCGAGCGGGCGGACCGCGAGAATCCGGCAACTGGCCGGCGGAAGGGTCGCACTGAGGCTGCCGCTGAACGGCTCGACGAACGCATCAGCCCAATAGTCGAAGCCGATATACGACTGAGCGGGTGCCAGGCCGACCTGCTCGAACGAGTGCTGGATCTGCGCAGCTTCCTTCTCGTCCCAATTGAACAGGCCGACCACGTCCCGGCGGCTGGGACCTTGCCCGTCGGTCAGCAGCCAGACGCGCGGGATTCTCTGCTCGAACAGGTCCACCGGTCTGGGCTTGAGACCATGTGCGGGCATCGTTCGCTGGAGCAGGTGCAGACGTTCGGGCGACAGCTCGTCGAACTGGATGCTGCTGGCGTTGAGTTGCCCGGTCAGCGTCACCCACGAGACCAGGGCGCGGGCGTGCTCCAACGGCACGCTGTCGCGGACGTAAATCGGGTCGGGGTCGTTGTACCAGACGCGCCCGTGGAGGAAATACGTGTTGCTGCCGCTGAACGGCCCCCGGCAGATCGCCGACCAGTCGCGTCCGTTGTCGGGCCCGATCCGCATCGCATCGACCAGACCGAACGAGCCACCCAAAACGCGCATGTTCTGCGCGACGTTGCAGCCCAGGATGAAGACCTCGGGCCCAGCCGCCTCGCGAATCAGCCGCAGCCCATCGCGATAGGCCCGGACGTGCGTCACGTGTGGATCGTGCAATGTCGTCGAGCCCAACTCATCGTCCTTGTAGCCGGTGTTGACGTAGCACATCCCTGTGGCCATGCCCGTCCAGAGGCCATCGAGCTTGAAGTACTTGTAGCCCCAATCGTGGGCGATTCGCCGGGCCACGTCGTACACGTACACCCGCGTCCTGGGATGCGTCAGGTCGAAACACGTGCCGCCCCAGTGCACGACGTAGGGCTTGCCGTCCTTGCGCGCGAACATCTCCTGCTTGTCGGCAAAGAATGGATCGTCCCAGGTCCCGGCAAACGGCATGAACCAGATGCCCGGCACCATGCCGATGCGCTCCAGATCCGCAGCGGTCGGCGCCATGCCCGATGGATAGGGCCCATCGGCGCGGTGCGTCGTGAAGTCCTTGCGCGGGCCTTCGATCTTCTCGCCCGCCTGCCACAGGTCATCGATCTGGATCACGTCGAAACCATAGGGGGCCAAATGCTCGTTCGCAAAGGCGGCGTTCTTGACGATGTCCTTCTCGTTGGACGCTCCGGCGTGGTACCACGTGCAATACACCGTCGGCTGCGGCGGCAGCACGATGCGGTAGTATCTCGCGACCGCATCCGCGTAGGCCTCCAGCCCGAGCCGGGCGTCTTCGAAATGCCCGACGACCAGCATCTCCGATTTGACCGTCTGCCCCGGCTCGACAAGCAGCCTGCCGTAGTCCAGGCGTGCATCGACGACCACCCTGTCGTCCTTGGCGTCAGAAAACAGCACGCCGCTGCCGCGATCGTGCGAGACCCAGCCGGCCACCATGCCCGCTCGCGTCGTCGGATCAGCCACCGCCAGGAACGAGTAGCTTCCCGGATTGGTCCCCCGACCCACCGCGGTCAGTCCGGCCGTTCCCAGCGCACGCAGGTCCCCTGCCGCCCTGCCCAGATCCAGTGTCAGGCCCATCGAACGAATGCGGTCGATGGTGTGCGCCTCGGCGCCGACGTTGGCCAGCCGGGACGTCAGGACGAGGAAGGGAAACCCTTCAAACAACGCCATGCGGTCCGAGCCGCCCGCGTCGTAATCCACCTCGATCGCCAGGCCGCGCCCCCAGATCGTGTCGCTGACCTCGTGCCGCCGGGCCTTGCCGCCGACCTCACGCAGCGAGCCCCGCTCGATGAACGCCGAACCGGACGGCTTCGCGTTTGCCGTGAACGTCAGCCGCTCGGTGTTGAACTCGATCGCCAAATACTCGTTCTCGATCCGCAACGGCTCGGCCGCCGCACACGAAACCGCCATCAACACTCCGAACAGGCAATTCGCTATTGGCACGTCGCAATCTCCGAACATCAAACGTGGAGCGACTCCATTTACCGGAGCCGATAGACCGACGGCGCGCCCCCTTTGGGGCCGTCGAAGAGGACAAGGACCGTCGTATGGTCAGGGCCTTCTTCGAGGATCGTCATGGCCTCGGCCTTGCCGGGCGGGTTCGAGAGCGAGCCGATCTTCTCGACCTCGGGGCCGACGCCGGGCCAGCGGAACAGCTCGTAGCCGCGACGCTCCTGGTAGTCCTCGGTCTTCGGATGCGCGTTCGACGGCTCGGACCCGGCATTCCCGGCGATGAGAAGGAAGCCCTTCTCGGCCGTGACGATCTCGCGAATCCCCAGTCCCTTGCCAAGCCACAGTCGATGGAGCGTATGGGCCGGCTGCGTCGCCTTCGCGAACACATCGTCGGCCGCCACCTCAAGCACGAAGGCGTAGCCGTCGAGATTGGGATTGCGCAGCCCGACGTACAGCCGCCCTTCGCGGATTGCCAGCCCTTCGATATTGACGCCCTTCTGCTGGAGCGGCCTGGCGAAGTGCGGCTTCAGCGTCGCGTCGCGTTCCAGAATCGCCGCCAGACTGCCAACCGTCACCGCCGCCTCGCCGCCAGCCGGCAGGCCCGTCGTCGGGTCGACGCGCAGGCGGCAGATCGTATAGCGCGACGGCTGGCGCACGCCGCTGTTCTTAGCGACGCCGTGCGAGCCGACGATGTAGTAACAGTCGCCCTCGGCAGCAATCGCCTCGATGTCCATCTCTTCGCTCGAGCCCAGCAGCGAAACCGTCGCCAGCACGCGCAGCGTCCGGTCCTCGCGCGACAAGGCAACGACCTGCACCGCCGCGCCTTCGTCGGCGCCGATCAGGCCGCGGGTCGGCGAGATGCACGCGATGCCGCTGAGGTCCTTGTCTTCGAGAACGCCGCCCTGAAATGAATACGACCCGACATGCTCGATGCGGCCCGGGACGCTCGTTGCGGCATCACCGCCCTGTCCCGACGGCTCCTTCTCAGCGCAGCCTGTCGCCGCCAGCAGGAGCAACGCGCCGCCGACCCACGCCAGACCGCCCAGAACTCGATAGCGGATTCCGTTCATATCGTTACGACACCTCCGCGTCATCTATAGCACGGCATCGCCGGATCGTCAACCGCGTTGCGGCCGACGAAAACCCTTGCAGTCCGCAACGCCGCCCGATACACTGCCGCCTCGAGGCAGGCCACCGCCCGCCTCCCCGGGCCCGTAGCTCAGCGGTAGAGCAGGGGACTCATAATCC
>JAAYBA010000600.1 GCA_012719085.1 Planctomycetota bacterium | reverse complement strand
TATGAAATCGTCAGCGTCGAGAACGCCACGCTGATCGGAGCGGCCATCGCAGGCCTGACCAACTGAGACCCATGCAAGAAGACAAATCTGTAGTGTTGACACCGGTGGAAGAGGCTGCCGTCCGGGCCTCCTCCTTCGACGTACTGTACCATCCGACGGAAAAGATCCCCACGATCGTGGTCGAGAACTTCCCCTCGCTGGGCAAGCTGGCGGCGATGCGATTCATCGAGTGGGTGCAAAACCACCAGGGCGGGGTCATCAGTCTGCCCACGGGCAAGACGCCCGAGCACTTCATCCGCTGGGTCCAGCGGCTGCTGACGGACTGGGACAAGCCCGAGACGCGCAAGATCCTCGAAGGGGCGGCTGTCGATCCGGGCACGAAGCCCGACATGGCGAGCCTGCACTTCGTGCAGATCGACGACTTCTATCCGCTGGATTCGGCCCAGCACAACAGCTTCTATCACTACGTGAAGAAGTTCTATATCGAGGGGTTCGGTCTCGATCCGGCCAAGGCCCTGCTGATCGACTCGGCCGCCATCGGCCTGCGTCCGGACGAGACGCTCGCCAGCGTCTGGCCCGACAAGCACGTGGACCTGACGCTGCGGTACCGCCTGGCTCGGACCAACCTGGAACACCGGCAGAAGACGCTGCTGGAAGACGTCGATCAGTGGTGCATGGAATACGAACGCCGCATCCGCAAGCTCGGCGGGATCGGCTTCTTCCTCGGCGGCATCGGGCCGGACGGCCACATCGGATTCAATATCAAAGGCTCCGACCACAATTCGACGACACGTCTGTGTACGACCAACTACGAGACGCAGGCCGCCGCCGCCACCGATCTGGGTGGGATCGAGATCGCCCGCCAGTGCCTGGTCATCACGATCGGCCTGCGGACCATCACGCGAAATCCCGACTGCACGGCAATCGTCATCGCCGCCGGACAGGCCAAGGCGGCCCTGGCGGCCGAGGCCATTCAGGCCCCGAACCATATCAACATTCCCGCAAGCTGCCTCCAGCAACTGCCCAACGCGCGATTCTACATCACGCGCGGGGCGGCGGCCGGTCTGACCGAACGGCGGATCGTCTCCCTCGGTCAATCCGAGACGATCAGCGATGACGACGTCGAGAAGATCCTCGTCGAGCTGGCGGTGCAATGCAACAAGCGACTGCTCGACCTGACCGAAGACGACGCCCGGACCCACTCCCTTGCCGCTCTGGTCCTGCAACGCCGCCGCGAGACGCTGGGGGAACTGGCGCAAACCGTCCACGACCGCCTGATCGGCAAGATCGAGGCGGGGGTCAGCATCTACAAAGAGAAGTGCTTCCTGCACACCGAGCCGCACCATGACGACATTATGCTCGGCTATTTCGCGCAGGTCGTTCGCCATTTTCGCCGCGTGACCAACCAGCACCATTTCATGACGCTGACCAGCGGCTTCACCGCCGTGACCAACGAGTTCATGCGGGCCCAGATCGCCAACCTCCGGCAATTCCTGGATGCCGGCACGTTCGCCGAGCTGATCGAGCAGGGCTACTTCGCTCAGAACAATATGATCGACCGCAACCGCGACGTGTGGCAGTACCTCGACGGCGTCGCCCGCCGGGACGATCACGAAAAAGCGGAAGGCAATGCCCGCCGGATGCTGCGCAACCTGATCACGCTGTTCGACGGCGACTTCCTCAACGACATCGATCGGTACGTCGGTCAGATCGAAGAGTACTTCGCCACCACCTATCCGGGAAAGAAGGACCCCGAGCCCATCCAGAAGCTCAAGGGCATGTGCCGCGAGTGGGAGGCCGAGTGCCTTTGGGGCTACTACGGCTGGCAGTGCGAGAACGTCCACCATCTGCGTCTGAGCTTCTACACCGGGGACGTCTTCACCAAAGACCCGTCAATGGACCATGACGTCCCGCCGATCGTCGCGGAGTTGGAACGCATCGACCCCGACATCATCACGGTCGCGTTTGACCCGGAGGCCAGCGGCCCGGACACGCACTACAAAGTCATGCAGGCGCTGGCCGAGGCGATCCGGATCCACTTGAAGAAACGCCCCAAGCCCGATCTGAAGATCTGGGGCTATCGCAACGTCTGGTTCCGCTTCGATCCGTCGGAAGCCAACGTCTTCGTCCCGATCTCTCTTGCCATGTTTGCCACCACGCACGACGCCTTCATGAACGCCTTCATCACACAGAAGGATGCGTCGTTTCCGAGCTATGAATACGACGGGCCGTTCTCGCTGCTGGCCCAGCGCGTCCAGGTCGAGCAATACCGCAGGATCAAGACCTGCCTGGGACGCGAGTGGTTCCATAACCACTCCAGCGCGATGATCCGCGCGGCGCGCGGCATGGTCTTCCTGCGGGAGATGTCGCCCGGCGAGTTCTTCCAGTCCTGTCGCGAACTGCGCCAGTCGGTCGAAGCCCGCTGACGCGGCGCGTCCCGGGACCGATGGGAAGGTCGAGCGATTCAGGATCGGACAACGGGAGTGCAAGGCCATGTCGAAATCGATGTCGTTGTGGAGCTGCCTTCTCGCACTGACGTGCATTGGCGTCGCGTGGGCCGAGCCTTTCGATCCGGGCGCCTCGGACTACACCGGCCGCCGGGGCACGACGATCTACGTCTCGTCACACGGCGACAACTCGGACGGCCGTACCTGGGCTACCGCGTTTCACACGATCCAGGCGGGCCTTCTGGCGGTCTCCGACGACAAGGGCGGCCATCGCGTCGTCGTCGCACCCGGCACGTACGCGGAGGCCAACCTCTATCCGTCCTTCAAGGGGGCCCAAGGCTCCTACAACCTGCTGATCGGAGACACGGAAGGGGCGTATGGCTCCGGACGGACCGGTCGCATCGTCATCGATTCGGGCGCTCCGGCGGCGGTGGTTCGCACCAATCCGAAGGCCCCGACCGGTAATCCCACCTGGATGACCCTGGACCAGGGCGATCCCGCCGCAGAGTGGGGACTCAAAAGCGTGGACTGGTGGGGACCGTGGAAGTGCGCGCCCGAGTTCTCCGGCATCATCTGGGACCGCTGGGTCTTTCGCAGCCTCTATGTCACCGGCTCGGAAGGCGGCATGGGAGTGGACATCACCAATGCGAAGGGCTCGGAGTTCTCCATCGTCGTGGACCGCTGCGTGGGGATCGGCCGCTTCGCCGGCGCTGCCGTCATGGCGCACAAGCCCCGCGCCGATGAACCCGTCGTGTTCCGCAACAGCTACTTCGCCAACCTCGACTGGTGGGGCGACGCGGGCGCCGTCTACGTTCGCGGGGAAGACAGCTCGATGCCGGATGTCCCCCATGCGACGTTCGAGAACTGCACTCTTGTCGGTCCCGACAACGCATTGCAGGCAGGCTATCCGGGCGTCGATGAACTCTACACGCGGGTCCGATTCAAGAACTGCAAACTGATCGTGTTGAACTTTTCGCAGCCGCACGGCGCCCCTTCGACCGGCGTCGTCTGCTGTGGCTGCAAGAAGGCCGAACAACTCCATATCGACTTCGAAGACTGCACGCTCATGGGATATCAGGTCTTCGGCGCGACCGAAGCCCAGGGACGCAAGCTCAACGGCAACATCTCCTACACCGTCAAAGGCAAGGTCAGCGCCTACGTGCAGTATCGACAATCCGTCCCCGAAGGCATGGAGCGACTGCGCTACTGGCCGGTCGAGGTCTTCGGCGATCTGATCCCCGACCACCTGGATCCGACAGGCAACAGACCCCGACGTCCCGTGCTTGTGAAGGTCCCCACGAACTTCGGCACGGCGATGGAAAATACCCCCTTCCTCTACAAGGGCACGCCCTACCTCGCGCTGAACCATCGCAACGACGCCAAAGACCGGGTCGGCGACTACGCCAGCGAAGAGAACATGCACCTCTACATCCAGGACCTCAACACCGGCGCACAAGTGGCCCGCTTCGGCGCGGGACATTCCTTTGTCTCGGCCTTGGTCGACGGTGACATCCTCCGCATCTTCGCCAGCCAGGGGACCAACGACGACTGGTTCGAGAGCATCTACCAGTTCACCACCACCGACATGCAACATTGGGACCGCAAGCTCGCGATCCCACTCGAAGGCGACGAGCACCTGTTCAACTGCTCCGTGACGCGGGGCGAGAAGGGCTACGTGATGGCCTATGAGTCCAACCAGCCGGTGGCGTTCTGCTTCAAGTTCGCCCGTTCGCAGGATCTGGATTCGTGGGATAAGGTCCCGGGCCTGATCTTCACCGGGGTAAACAACGAGTATTCCGCCTGCCCCGTCCTGCGGTACTTCTCGCCCTACTACTATGTGATCTACCTTCACGCGGCCGTCCCGGGCCACAACGGGTGGGTCCCCTTCATGGCCCGATCGACAGACCTGATCGACTGGGACCTCTCGCCGTTCAATCCCATCATGGAGGCCCGAGCCGGTGAAGGAATCAACAACTCCGATATCGACCTGTTCGAATACGAAGGGCGAACCTACATCTACTATGCCACTGGCGATCAGGCCACCTGGGGAACGGTCCGCATCGCGATGTACGATGGGCCCATGCAGACGTTCTATGAGAGCCACTTCCCCGA
The DNA here is from genome assembly GCA_012719085.1 of Planctomycetota bacterium. Lineage (GTDB taxonomy): Bacteria > Planctomycetota > Phycisphaerae > Sedimentisphaerales > Anaerobacaceae > Anaerobaca. The sequence goes on along the minus strand of JAAYBA010000600.1, from coordinate 3,202 downwards.
GGGGGTCGCAACGGTCAGAGTCTCAACCCAACGTTAGACCGTCGGCCCGTGCCTCAGGGAAATCCGGATTGCCGCGCACGAAGACCCTCGCCCGCCTCCACGTTGCCCGAACAGCCGACCGACATCGCCCCGTAATGCGGCGAACTCCAGGCGATCAGGCCATGTCCATTGCCCCCCAACACGGAGCAGGCTCGCACTGCATGACACCGGTCCGGGAAGAGCTCCTGGACCCGGTGTAGTAAAAAGGCCCCGATCATGTGACCGGGGCCTTGAGTCAGACTATGTGTCCGTCACCGGCGATCAGCAGGGAGTGACACTCTGCGCCTCGGGGCCCTTGCGACCCTGGGCGGCAACATACTCCACCGACTGACCTTCGGCCAGCGTCTTGAAGCCGGCGCCGTTGATGTTGGAGTGATGGACGAACAGATCCTCGCTGCCGTCGTCAGGAACGATGAATCCGAAGCCCTTTTGATCGTTGAACCATTTCACTGTACCTTTTGCCACAATGTTCTCCTTGGGTCCGGAGGGACCCACAACGCACGTTCCCTCTGTTTTTTCGTAAGGAGCAGACTTCGAGGGGGAAAGTATACACCTTGACTGAGCGTGCACTCTACATGAGGAAGCGACAGACTGTCAACGAAATAAATCCCAAAACGTCGAAAAAGGCTCAAGTTTTCAGGCCGTCATCGATCGGTGCTCACGGCGGCGTCGCTACCTCCGGCGGCTCGCGCCGGCGATGGACGTAGTGTTCGATCAGCCGCAGGACCTCATTGTGCTGCGGCGTTTCCTCGTCATTCAGCGACTGCGTCGCCCGGGCCAGGCGATCCGGCTCCATCTCGTGCAGCCGACGCAGCAACGTCAGGGTCTCATGCCGCAGTTGCGGAATGTGAAGGTCCATCATCAGCGCCCCCTCGGCGTCCCGACCGTAGATGTGTTCGAGCGATGGCCTCTTGGCAAAGGTCTGGAGAAACGCCTTCTCGATGACGATGGCCTCCTGGATATTGACCAGCCGGGCCTCGACCCGCCGACTCAATTCGGCCAGGTCGGCCACACCGAGCATGTGCCAAAGGTGCTCCAGTGTTCGACAGGGCAGCATCCGAGTCCCGGTGATTTGTGGCAGCGCCTTTCTCTCGGCACGGAGAAAGACAACCAGCATTCTCTGAGCCTCCTCCCTGGAATGCAACTGCTGCTGCCGCCGCACCAGCTCGAACTGCCAGGAGCATCCCTGGTTCGGCAGCTTGGCGCCCTGAGCCATCGCCACCAGATTGACCGCCTCCCTTGCGGCGGCCTTCTGAACGGCCGGCAGGGTCTCCTCGTTCAGAACCTCGACGACGTCCGATCGCAGCCCGTCCTCCGCCACGGTCGAATCCTCCTGCACGGACGACGTCGGCGCCACCGGCCGTCGCCCTTCCTTCAGGTCCCGCATGAACAACAGGAAGCCGTCGATCGTCTCCTGGTTCTCGCCTCGTTCGTGTAGACCGCTCAGCAGCTTCTTCCATGCTTTGTATCGCTTCTCATCCTGAAAGTACTCGCGGGCATCGACCGCCAGACTGGAAGGGACCCCGGCGCTGATGCTGTCTTCCGTCATCGTCTTGATGCCCTTGAGAACCGTGAACATGTAGTCCTTGTATCGTTGGGCATGACCCTCGTGGAATCCGCGCAACCGGCCGAGGGCCACCCGCACGTTGTCGAGCATCAGATCGTTGACCGTCAGAACGTAGGAAGGAACCTGCTCGGCGTGACTGAACTGGGCCACCTCGGTCATACCGGCCAACAGACCGCCTTCGAGGGCTTCCTCCTGCGGCTCCGGCTCGGCCGACGCAGTCTCTTCCTGAATTCTCTTGAGCAGCTCGTCCACGCCGCGAACCGCCCGCTTGAGCAGTCGGTCCTGCGAGCCGTAGTAGAATCGAAGCGGATCGATGATCTTGATCGCAACGATCACCAGCAGACCCGCCGCCACCCAGACGAAGATCTTCCCCCACCGATGCAGCGTCTCGTGAATGCGGTCGAACTGATCAAACCCGCGTCGTTCGAGATCCGTTTGCACCTCGTCCTCTTCAGTGGCCTGCCCCCAGAGCGGGGTGACCAGCGCCAGTGCAACCAGGCAGGCCAGAAGCATGACCCACAGCTTGCCGCCTTGAGGAAAGCGCATTCGACGACCTTTCCAAACGAGGCAGGGGCGGCCGGCGTCATCGAATTCCAATCCGATCCAAACCGAGCGCGCAGGAAACGGCGTGTGACCGCGCGCCCCATGCTTGGCGCCATTCGTCGGCCGCATGTCTATCGACCTATTCTACCAGTTTCGTCGGGACCGAGGCCAGTCCCTATTCCAGGGAAACGCAGGTAGGGGCGAGGCATGCCTCGCCCTGCGGATCGGACGTCAATGGCGTTTGTGACCCGGGAAGGTTGCCGGCAGGTCAGTCGTGGTACTTGTATTCCTTGACTCTCTTGGGCCCGCGCAGGTTGCCTTTGAAGTCTCCTTCCCGCCGCAGTGGGATCTGCATGCCGTCGGTCTGTTCGAGCCATGCATACAGCCGCTCGCGCAATTCCTCGATCCGCACCTGCTGATCGGGCTGGTCGATGAGGTTGTGCATCTCGTCCGGATCGTTCTTCAGGTCGTACAACTCGTCGGTGTCCCAGATGCCGTGGTAGTGGATGAACTTGTAGCGGTCGGTGCGCACGCCGAAAGTGGTCGGCGTCTGGGGGAACGCCGCCTCCCAGTAGTACTCGTAAAACACCGCGTCCCGCCACGGCGTCTCTTTGCCTTCCAGCAGCGGCAGGAACGACCGCCCGTCCATGTGGTCCGGCGCGCGGACGCCCGCCGCCGCCAGCACCGTCGGCGCCACGTCGATGTTCTGCACGAGCGGCGTGACCCTCGTGCCGGGCCGGATCAGTTCGGGACAGTGCGCCAGAAACGGCACGCGCATCGACGGTTCGTACATGTGCCGCTTGTCGATCAGGCCGTGCTCGCCGAAGCAGAAGCCGTTGTCCCCCATGTAGAACACGAGCGTCGAATCGAGTTGGCCCCTGCCTTGGAGGCAGTCCAGCACGCGCCCGATGCTCTCGTCAACGCTCAGCAGCGTCTCGCAATACCGCTTGAAGAACGTGTCGAAGTCCATCTGCCCGTGGTACATGTAGTCCACGCCGTGCCAACTGTTGCGCTGCTCCTTGACCCAGGCGGGCTTGCCCTTGTAGTTCTCTT
>JAAYBA010000084.1 GCA_012719085.1 Planctomycetota bacterium | reverse complement strand
TGTAATGCGTGTGGAGCAACTCGTGCGATTTCTCGCTGAGCGGCCGCCCCAGGAAGTCCTTATACAGCCTCTGAACATCCGGGTTCTCGTGGCTGCGACGAATCGTCTTCTCACGATCCAGGCCGTAGAGCGCCTGGGCACGCAGTCGGAGGCATTCCTCATCCAACGGAATCGAGTTGGCCGTCGCATAGGGCTGGCCCCCACCGCCGATGCACCCGCCGGGGCATCCCATCACTTCGACGAAGTGGAACCGGCTGCGGTCCTTGCGAACCATCTCGAGCACCTCGTGGGCGTTGCCCAGCCCATGGGCCACCGCCAAACGCAGTTCCTGGCCATCGAGAAGGACCTTGGCCTCTTTGATGCCTTTGAAACCGCGAATATCGTTCAGCTCGATGTCGATCAGCGTCTCGCCGGTATAGAGTTCGTAGGCCGTGCGAATCGCCGCCTCCATCACGCCGCCGGTGACGCCGAAGATGGCGCCGGCGCCGGAAGAGAGGCCCAGCGGCTCGTCGAACTTCTCCGGCTTGATGTTGACAAAATCGATGCCGGCCGACTTGGCCATCCAGGCCAGTTCGCGCGTGGTGATGACGATGTCGGTCGCCCGCATCCCGCGCACATCCAGCTCCGGCCGGGCCGCCTCATACTTCTTGGCGGTGCAGCACATGAACGCCACGCTGAGAATCTTCTTGGGATCGACCTTGATCTTCTCGGCGAAGTACGTCTTGATCATCGCCGAGGCCATCGACATCGGAGACTTGGCCGTCGAGATGTTCTCGATCAGGTCGGGATAAAACTGCTCCATGTACTTCATCCAGGCGCTGGAGCACGAGGTGATCAGGGGCAGCGGGCCCTTCGATTGAATGCGTTCGAGGAACTCGCTGGCCTCCTCCATGATCGTCAGGTCCGCGGAAAACTGCGTATCGAAAACATAGTCGAACCCCATGTGCCGCAGCGTTGCGGCGATCTGGCCTTCCATGTTGCGCCCGGGCGGCAGGCCGAAGCCTTCGCCGATGGCCGCGCGAACCGATGGGGCCACCTGCGCGACCGTGATCAGATCCGGGTCGTTGAGCTTCTCGAACAGGTCCTGCGTGTAGTTCTTCTCGACGAAGGAGGCCGTCGGGCAGACGTTGATGCACTGGCCGCAGGTTGTGCACACGGTCTCGGCAAACGGAAGATTGTAGGCCGGCATAACGACCGTGTTGAACCCGCGATGCGCCTGTGTCAGGCAGTGGACCCCCTGGATCTCCGAGCACATCCGAACGCAGCGCCCACAGAGAATGCACTTGTCCGGGTCGCGAACGACGCTGGTCGAGGACAGATCCATCTCATAGTGCTTGCGCTCCCCCTCAAAATGCCGCTGGCGAATGCCCATCGAGTAGGCCAGACGCTGCAACTCACAGTTGCCGTCCCGATCGCAGGTGTGGCAGTCCATCGGGTGGTTGTCGAGCAGCAGCTCGACGATGTCCCGTCGGGCCCGGCGCAGTTCCTTGGTGTTGGTGTAAACCTTCATGCCGTCCGCGACAGGATAGGCGCAGGACGCCACGTAGTTGCGAACACCTTCGATCTGGACGATACAGACGCGGCACGCCCCTTCGATCGACAGTTTGGGATGATAGCACAGTCGCGGGATGCGGTATCCGCACTTGTCGGCCGCCTGCATGACCGTCTGGCCGGGATCGACCTTGTATTGCTGATCGTTTATGGTAATCGTGATCTTGTTGCTGTCCATGTGGAATCCTCAAACCTTCACAATGGCGTCAAACTTGCAGGTGTTGAAGCACATGCCGCATTTGACGCACTTGTCCTGATCGATAACGTGCAGCTTCTTCGCGGTGCCGGTGATCGCCCCCACGGGACAGACCCGACGGCAGGCGCCGCAACCGACGCACTTCTCGGTGATCTGATAGGTCACGAGGTTCGTGCAGACCCTAGCCCGGCATCGCTTCTCGTGGATGTGCTCCTCGTACTCCTCGCGGAAATTCTTGATCGTGCTCAAGACCGGGTTCGGCGCCGACTGGCCCAGACCGCACAGCGACGCCTTCTGGATCGTGTCGCCCAGGCGTTGGAGTTTCTCGATGTCACCGGCCCGGCCCTTGCCCTCGGTGATCCGTGTGAGGATCTCGAGCATGCGTTTGGTGCCTTCGCGACACGGCGTACACTTGCCGCACGACTCGTTCTGCGTGAACTCCAGGAAGAACTTGGCGATATCGACCATGCACGAGTCTTCGTCGATGACGATCATGCCGCCGGAACCCATGATCGACCCGGCGCGCGCCAGGGAGTCGTAGTCGATGGGCGTATCGAGATACTCCTCCGGCAGGCAGCCGCCGGAAGGGCCGCCCGTCTGAACGGCCTTGAACTTCTTGCCGCCCGGGATCCCCCCTCCGACGTCATAGACGATCTCGCGAAGCGTCGTTCCCATGGGCACCTCGATCAGGCCCGTGTTGACGACTTTGCCCGCCAGTGCAAAGACCTTCGTCCCCTTGCTGGTCCCCGTGCCAACCGTCCGGAACCAGTTGGCGCCGTCGAGAATGATGACGGGGATGTTGGCCCAGGTTTCCACATTGTTGATCAGCGTCGGCTGGCCGAAAAGGCCCTGGACCGACGGATACGGGGGCCGGGGCCGAGGCATGCCGCGAGCCCCTTCGATCGAGTGGATCAGCGCCGTCTCCTCGCCGCAAACGAAGGCGCCGGCGCCGAGTCGGATTTCGATGTCGAACGAGAAACCAGAACCCAGAATGTTCTCGCCCAGCAAGCCGTGGGCCCGGGCGTCTTCGATGGCCTTGGTGATCCGCCGGATGGCCAGCGGATACTCAGCGCGAATGTACACAATCCCCTTGCTGGCGCCGACGGCGTAGCCGCCGATGGCCATCCCCTCGACGACCGTATGGGGATCGCCTTCGATGGCGCTGCGATCCATGAACGCACCGGGGTCGCCCTCGTCGGCGTTGCAGATCACATACTTGGGCGTGGCCTTCTGGGCGGCCGCGAATTTCCATTTCAGCCCGGTCGGAAAACCAGCGCCGCCCCGCCCGCGAAGCCCGGACGTTTCGACCTCGGCCACCACCTGCGCCGGCGTCAGATCGGTGATCGCCTTGGCCAGGGCTTCATAGCCGCGAAGCGACAGGTAGTCATCGATGTTCTCCGGATCGATGATGCCGCAGTTGCGAAGCGTGATACGCATCTGCTTGCCAAAGAAGTTGGCGTCGCCGAACACGCGAAAGAACCGGTTGTACAGATGGTCTTCCTGGATCGCCAGTCGGGCCACAGGCCGACCATGCACCAGATGCTCTTCGATGATCTCCGGAATGTCCGCCTCGGTCACGTGACCGTAGATCGTATAGCCCGGATTGACCACCAGAATCGGGCCCTTGTCACACATGCCCAGACAGCCCGACAGATGGATCGCCACCCTGTCGTGCAGGCCGTGTTTGTCCAACTGCTCCTGCAACGCCGAGGTAAGCGTTCGCGCCCCGTTGTTGATACATGGGGTGCCGTCACAAACGATGATTCCGTAGGTTGTAGCCACCGCAGGTTCCCTTCGTACTTTAGTCAATGACCCACTCTTGAATGACCTGGCCGTTCTTGAGGTGCCGTTCGATGATCTGCATCGCCCGGTCTTTGTCCACGTTGCCGTACTTGACGGGACTCTTTCCCGATTCGATCACTTCGACCGTCGGTTCGAGGTTGCATCGTCCGGCGCAGCCCTTCTGGCTGAGGTAGACATCGGTCAGCCCGAGACTGATCGCCTTCTGAAAGACCTCCATGACATCCTTGGATCCGGCCGCGATCTCGCAGGTGGCCATCCCGACGTAGACGCGTTTGGTCGAGAGATATCCCTTCCCGATGATCCGACTGACCGCTTCGGCCCGTTTCTTCTTGATGAGGTCCAATGGAGTCGGCATTGTGTCAGTTCCTTTCGATCTGAAAAACGAACGAATTGCCATGTTCTCGAGGCTCGACCCGGATGCTGCCGCCGTGGCGCTCGATGATCTGCTTGGTGATATACAGGCCCAATCCGGTGCCTTTGACTTTCTTCGTTTCCGGGCTGTCCAGTCGCGAGAACTTCTGGAACAGCCGCGCCCTCTGCTCTTCGCTGATGGGCGTCGAGTCGTTGTAGACATCGACCTCGACTTTGCCGTTAACCGGTCGAGCGGTTACGCTGATCCGCCCGGCGTCCGGACTGTATTTGATCGCATTGCTGACGAGGTTGTTGGCCACGATCTGCATCAGGTCGGCGTCGGCCTGAACGTCCAGACCCGGATCGACCTCGTTCGAGATGTTCAGCTTCTTGCGCAACGAAATCGCCGCCAGCGACTGGATCGACACATCGAACACGTCCTTCTTCAGACTGAGCGACGTCTTGTGCACCTCGAGTTCGCCGCGCTCGACCCGCCCGAGATTCAGGAATTTCTTGACGGTCGCATCGAGATAGTCCAGATTCCGCGTGACCGAATCGAGTGCCTTGCGCTGCTTGAAGTTGACCATGCCGAGGTAGCCGTCGCGCACCGCATAGGCGTTCATCACCGCCGAGGCCAGGATACCCTTCAGCTCATGGGCGACGAACCCGATGAGGTCCACGTAGCTCTTGTTCATCGCCGCCAGCTTCTCGTTGGAGACCCGCAGGCTCTCCTGGCGTTCCTTCAGGCCGATGGCCATTGCGTTGAACGCCTCGGCCATGCTGTTGATGTCCTTGATGGACGTATTGGCGTTCACCTGGCAGCCCCAGTCACCCGAGGCCAGGCACTCGCTGGCGTGGACCACCTGCGTCAGCGGTCTGGAGAGCGCACCGGCCAGAATGAACGAGAACAGCACCGCGATGAGGGTCACCGCGCCGACCGCCAGAAGGAAGATCACCAGAACCTGGCGGGCCATGTCGTGAAACGGCTGTTCGAGGGTCCCGACATAGAGGATGCCGATCACCTCGCCCTGGATGTTCTTGATCGGCTCATACGCCGTCTTGTACCAGTCGGTCACAACAAACGCCCTGTCGTGCCAGACCTGTCCTTCCCTGACCACCTTCTCATAGACCTGCGAGGAGACCCTGGTGCCAACGGCCCGCTGACCGCTTTCATCGAGAACGTTCGTCGAGATCCTGACGTCGTCCTGGAAGATGGTCACGGTACCCACCGGTTTGCCGCGGTACAGCTCTCTGCCGTAGACCAGATCGCGAATGCGGTCGACGAACGTGTAGTCTCGGTTGACGACGCGCCCGCCGTAGAGGACGCCATCTACCCGGCCGACATCGTTCATGACGGGCACGGCGCACTCCTTGACCATGACGTTGTCGAGCACCTCTCGTTCGGTCGGTCCGGCCATCGGAGTGGCCTTGATCGGAATGGAGCGTTTGCCCGCGAAGTCGCCCGGCATGGAATCGAGTTCCTCGCGTGACATCCTTCGGGTGCCCCCCGTCGCGCGTCCGTCCGTGGCGGCCAGCCGTGCCAGATCGCTCTGCAACGTCGCGAAGTCCGAGGCCGGGACATAGCGCAGATAGTGCAGATCGAGTCTCTCTCGCAGGCCCTCGATGTCTCCATTGGGAGAAACGAGGCGCAATCCCTGCCCAATTCGTTCAATCTCGGCGGTGTACACCATGCGGGCTACCTTCAGATCGTTGAGCACCTTGCGCTCGGCTCGTCCGAAGATGTCGTGCATGACGACGTAGTACCCCAGCAGCGCGATCGACACGGAAAGCGTCAAGAGCACCACAAGAAACGAGATCAGAATCCTCGTTTTGATCGACACCGGCGGCAATATCTGGCTATTTCCCATCTTCCGAGGCATTGACGAAGTAAATCAGGTTCTCAAGTTCGCTTTCGAGATTGATGTTGTTGACGATGCACCCTTCGGGCGCCTTCAAACAGATCGGCGCGAAGTTCAGCACCCCCTTTATCCCGGCGGAAAGCATCAACTCCAGGACCTGCTGGGCCGCATAATCCGGAACTGCAATGATCCCGATGACGACGTGGCGCCTCTTGACGAAAGCGACGAGATCCTCCAGGGGCAGTACTGGCTGAGGCGCGTCCCTGTTGAACTTGACGGGGTCGATGTCGAACCCGGCGGCGACCTTGATCCCGCTCTTCTCCAGCCCACCATAATGGAAAAGGGCCTTGCCGATATTGCCCATGCCGATAACGACCACTTCCTGAAGCTGGTCCTTGCCGAGAATCTTGTTGAGCTGGTCGCTCAACTCATCCACCTTATACCCGCCGCGACGATTCCCCGTAATGCCAAAAAGCGAGAAATCCTTACGGACCTGTGCCGCTGTCACCCCCGCCGCATCGGCAAGATTGTCGGAGAACACACGTACGAAGTTCAGCGTCTTCAACCGGTTCAGCGCATTCTTGTACCTGGACAGCCTGATAATGCAGCTTCTGTTGGCCATAGCGATCAACCCGACCCAATGAGTCTATGCTATCAGCCTCGCACGTCGTCGAGGCACATCTAACACTGGCAATAACCACATCTAGAGACAACACATTGCATTGTCTCGAAAACAGAAGCACCAGTCAAGTATTTTGTTGTTATTATTGTCACATTTTCGCGACCACAAAGACGCCTTAAACTAAATCCTTACACAGAACTGAATTACGCAGTGGACCCCTCGAACGCGGCGTCCCAGATCCACCGGCCACCGCCTGATTGCACTGAAACAGCAGACACTATAGGACCCTGGCCGGAACTGATGCCACATTACCCACTATGATTGCAGTCCAGGGGAATATTGCCCCGCATTCCGGTCCCTGACGAGCGAAAGCATCTGTTTCTGGCCCGTACTGCGAGGTTTTTCGATCTCCGTGATGATCCTGCCTGCTCGGAAGATGGTGACCGATCCGGTCGATTCACTGACCGTGATCGCCAGGGAGTCGGTCACGGCCGTGATCGCGGCCGCGGCATGATGGCGGGCCCCGAGCCCCCGAGGTAGCTCGAACTCCTCCTGGCTGGCCGTGCGAACATACGCCCCACAGGTCTCGATCACCCCGTCGCTGCGGATGATGAATGCCCCATCGAGGGTCGCCAGTTCCTTGACCGTCTCCTCCAGCGAACAATTGAGGATATTGCGCTCGCTGGGCAGATAGCCCTTGAACGGGTTGAGCACAAGTTGTCGCGTCAGCGGGATCACGCGATCGATGTCGCCAACGATGAACATCGCGCCGACCCCCTTGCCCTCTCGCCCCTCGCTGCCCAACTCCGAGGCGATGTCCACGATCCTCTCGATGACCTCCGGCAGCACCGGGGGAACGCCTTCCCCAAGGTCCATGCCCGTGGAGAAGATCTCATACTCCTGGCCCACCTCTGTGACGATCACCGTATCCAGGGTCTTGCTGGCCGCCAATCCGGAAAGGAACACGATGCGGTCCTTTCGCTTGACCAACCCTCTGGAGAGAGCCAGAAACACGGCGATCTTGACGCGGCCGATACGGGTCATCGGTACATCGGGAACCCTCAGACAATGCGGGGACTCGGAGTCGGCCCCGCAGGACTGGCCTTTTGTCACCCGGAAGACTTTGGCCTTCATGGAGGGCCACAGATCCTGCCCCGGATCTTCAAGGGCATCAACATACACAAACAGGGCGGTGGCCCCGCAGGACTCTACGATCTGCGGGATGTGTTTGAGCAGCCCTTCCGTAATCGTCTTTCCGGCCTCATCAGCGGCTTGAGCCGCCAGACCGTCTTTTTGTGTCGCTGCGTTGTGTTCTCCGGCCTCGTCCATCAGTGCGCTCCGTGCATCTCATCGATCACAGCAATTCGACAACAGACTCGGTACCCCCCCCTATCTACCGTCGCGAACCGCACAAAGGTTCACGATTTCCGAGGGGGATGGCCCGGACCGTCCGGCAGCAGGACAGAGCATTGCGAAGCAGGTCGCATTCAAGTCCGCCGCAATCCCACGAAACCCCCTGCGACAAACAGGGGTTTTTTGATGTGTGCGAGCAGGAAGCACAATTCGAGCCGGCAGTGTCCTTTGTCGGGCAGGAAAGATGGCGATATAGGCGCAAAAGGAAAGCCCCTGCGGTGCGGAGGGAGAGGAAGCGAGACTACGCAGGGGCTTTAAGATGCTCTTCAGTTTTTTATCGTCCGCTCTTTGGACGTGTGTTCACTCTACTCGCAATTTCCTTTGTTTACGCTCCCGTGGAGTCCGGGGTTCAGAAAACTGGCTCTAAATTCATCACACAGCCACAATGTTTCCAAGACCCTGCCGGTCAACGCCGCCCTCGGCCTCATTGGGATATTCAACCCACCCATAGAAGGAGCAAGTATAGTATATCCCTCCTATCTGACACCTGTCAAGTTGAATTCTCAGACATTTCCAAAAAAATCAGCCTCACTGGCCACAAACAGCCGGAAGAAGCTTTCTTGGCCGGCGACAGATTCTCCGGGCCTGGCGTTTTCCCGGGATCAGCGTCTCTGGAGCATCAGTTCGAGGTCCTCCTGCAACGCCTGGAGGTCTTCTTCATGCTCGACCTCCTGTTCGATGATCTGCAGGGCGATATTGTACGTGACCGGATCGGCCGTGAGCGTCTTCTGCATCAGTTTCTGATATGTACTGATCGCGCACTGCTCGCCCTTGATATTCTGTTCGAGTATCGTCATGACATAGGGGTCGTCCGGGGCGTCGTAGCCACAGTTGGTCCACTTGTACCAAGCCTGGGGTGTGGTGATCGGGGTGCCGCCCAACTGGAGAATCCGGTTGGTCAGCATCAGCGCATGGTTCAGCTCTTCGGTCGCGTGCTGCTCCAGCTCGGCAATCACCGCATCCTTCATCGGCCCCTTGACCACTTTGGCCCCCAGCCAATACTGATAGTAAGCGAGCCACTCGTCACAAAAGGCCCGATTGAGCAATTCCAGCAGTTCTTTGACGTCCATTCCGACAATTTCGGTGCCTCTGGTTCCCATTGCTTGCCTCCTTAACTTGCATGCGTCCGGATGCGCTTGCCATCTTCTCCATCGGGCGAAACGCGGCGCACTTATCGGCAGAGCCGCGAATATCGCACACGCCTTCGCTGCTATTGTTGTGCAAGACGGCGGCAAGTCAAGTCCCTGGCCGAAACATTTCAGTTTCCCAGAACCTAAGACCGGTCCGACAGTAGGACTATATCATACCGCCGAACGGGCTCTCGGCCGATCGGCTTCCAGGTGGCTGTTGAAAGGAAGAGCGATGGACATATTTGAATTCGCGATGGAGAAGGAAACCTATGCCGAACAGTTCTACCGGGAACTGGCCGACCGGACCGACAGCACGGGACTCAAGAACGTCCTGAACATGCTGGCCGATGAGGAGGTCAAGCACTACCGGACGGTCCAGGCCATGCAGACGCAGGCGGGCGGAAAGCCGACATCCACGCCCGTGCTCAAGAGGGCCGAAGAGATCTTCAGGAGGATGAAGGACGGGGCGGAGAGATTCCGTTTCGACGGCGGCGAGGTCAATCTGTATCGCAAAGCCTGCGAGATCGAGAAGCAAAGCCGGGACTTCTACTCCCAGAAGGCCGGCGAGGTCCGGAACGAAGAGCACAAGACGATTTTTCACCAACTGGCCGAGGAGGAGAACAAGCACCTGACCCTGGTTCAGCGGCTCTGCGATTTCGTGGCCAGGCCGGAGACATTCCTCGAAGACGCCGAGATGTACCATTTTGACGATTACGTGGAGGGAGAGTTCTGAGGGGCCTGGATCGACCCCAGCGCCCCAGTGACAGCGAATCCATAAGTGATGTCACAGCGGCAACGGTCGCGGCTGATAGGAGCGCAGTCGTCGCTGCAACGCCTTGCCGTCGCCGACAATGGCGTCGAGCGCCTGCCAGAATTGCCTGCTATGGTTCTTATGCCGCGTGTGAACCAGTTCGTGGAGAATCACATAGTCCCTCAGCTCCTCGGGAAGGCCGGCGAGATTCACATTCAGGTTGATGTTGTTCTGGGACGAGCAACTGCCCCACAGGGTCCTCTGGCTCTTCACGAACACGTTGTTGTACGCGAAGCCATGCCGTTTCGCCAGGTGTTCGAGACGCTCGACGAGCAACCGGCGGGCCTGAACCCGGTCGAGTCCGGAGGGCGCCGGTTCGACACGAACCTGGCGCAGGTGCCGCTGAATCCAGCGCTCACTCTTTTTCAGAAGCCCCCTCGCCTGTTCCAGAGAGGCTCGTTTGGGCAGAACCAGCTTGACGGCGCCGTCCCGGCGAATCGTGATCCGCGCATGACGGGCCCGGTCCGAAACCGCCACGGCCACGGGACCAATCCCCGGAACCTCCCAGGTTTCAACCACCGTATTCAAGAATCGATCCTCTCTTGCACGATCGCGTTTCGTTCAGCG
>JAAYBA010000599.1 GCA_012719085.1 Planctomycetota bacterium | reverse complement strand
TTCAGTTCCCGGCACAGGCGACGAATATCGTCGAGGTGCCGGCCTCGCTCCTGGGGTCCGGCCTTGTCGAGAAAACCGATGCACCAGGACAGACCACACGCGACGTTGTGAATATCGTGCAGAAAGATGCGTTCCAGGGCCTGTCGGCGCTTCTCGTGGCTGATGTCCAGGGCCGCGAAGACCGAGAACGACTCGCCCTCAACCTCCACCGGGCTCGCCCACACCCGCAGGTCGAGGGCCTCGCTGGTCTCGCCACGGAGGATGCGACACTCCCGGACCTCCGCCTGCCCCTGCTGGCTGGCCAGGATGGCCCCGACGGCGCCACACGTGCTGCAGAACTCCGTGGTCCCGCAGCCGTCAAGACTTTCGCTGGCATGGATGCAGCCCAGGGCCTCGCCCGGACGAAGTCCATAGATTTGATCTCTCCGCTTGCCTGGATAGGCTAAGTCCATGAAGCGATCGTTGGCAAAGACGATCTGCCGCTGGGCGTTGAGCACGACCAGCGCGCAGGGCACGACCTCGGGCAGGATGCGTAGCAGCATCCGCTCGCTGAACAGGCGAGACTGCCGCCGAACCTCCCCGGCAGCAGCACGCTCGACCAAGGCGGCTCTCGTAGGGTCGGGCTTCAGTTCCATCGGTCACTCTCTTAAACGAGACGTTCATAATCCCAGAAACGCCGTCGGCGAGCAAGGCCAATTCACCGCGCGGGGTCTTAAGGTCTGCATACCCCCCTGCCTTCGGACGCGGTCTTTTTTTCGGATATCCGTGATATCCCCCTTGACATATAGTTCTATATAGTACTATTCTATAGCGAACCAAATGACGCAGTCGGAGAATCATTGATGAACGCGCGGGCCAAGGCCCCCCATACGAGTTGGTCTATGTCGAATGAGACGATACGGCCGAAGGATGACGTCATGAGACAACGCAATCGCCTGGAGAGACCGGGCGCAATCCTCCTGTCGCTTGCGACCCTGCTGTCCGTCGGGCACGCTGAGATTCTGTTTGTCAATGTTCGGACGGGTAACGACGGGAATCGCGCAACGCAGGCGGAGCCGGTGAAGACCCTGGAACGGGCCGCCACCCTTCTGGCCGAAGGCGCTGCAGGCGAACCGGCCACGATTATCGTCGCCCCTGGGCTCTATAGCCTGGACCGCTGCGTGACTATCAGAGGCCGGGACTTCACCGAGCTGAATCGACTGACGATCGAGGCCTCGGTCCTGCCCGATGATCCACAGTGGCAACCTGGATCAATGCCCGTGATCGTCTCGACCGAGAATCCCGACAGGCCAGGCACGCCAGCCCAACCCAGCGAGACGTATAGCCTGAAGGTGCAGGTCAATCACGTGACGATCCAGGGCCTGAAGTTCCTGGGCAATCCCCTGCCCGACAACTGGCACTGTTGCATCGAACGGATCGGGACCGACCTCCACGACCTCATCGTGACCCAGTGCATGTTTCTCGGTGACAGGAACACGTCGGATATCTACAGCGCGACCCTGGCGACGGGCAACCGCTTCGTCGTCGATCACTGTGTCTTCTCGAATTGTCACGCCTGCGCCGTGTTCTGGGACGGTGTCGACGGAATCGGCGGCAAGGGCTGTGCCATGCTCCACTGCGTCGTGGACGGCGCCCTCATCTCGGGTGTGTGGACGTGCCAGACGAGCGAAGACTTCGAATTCCATCACAACGTCGTAGCCCACAGCGAATACGTGTGGATGCGCAAGCCCAACGACGGCCAGAAATACCGCGTCGGCGATTGCGCTCTCATCGGCAACCGGTACTTCTCCGGCTATGGCCTCGCCAGCGGACCGCTGGGGGAAACCGGGCCGGAGGTCAAGTTCGACAAAGACCATATCGTCACCGAAGGCCGCCTGGAATTCGCCTCGCACGAGATGACCCATCTCGCGGAGAGGTCGGCCGGCCATCATCTGAACGCAGGGTTGTTCCGTGAACGCCAACATAAGTAAGGAGTGGAGAAATGCCAAATCACGAGGATATCAAAGACCGGCTCATGCGGATCGTCCGCACGGTCAACCGGACGTGCATGGAGGGCAAGGGCTTCGACAAGCTCACGCCTCTCTTTCACGAGGACGTAGTCATGGTTCAGCCCGGCCTTGCTGCGCGGGCGAAGGGACAGGAGGTGTGTCTGAAGAGCTATGAGGACGCCTGCTCGCAGATGACCTTCGAGAAGCTCGACGCCTCGGACGAGCAGATCGACGTGTTCGGCTCAACCGCGGTACTCGCGTACAAGTACGACTGCGTATGGCAGTTCAAAGGCAGGCGGTTCGAGGACGACGGTCACGAGATTCTCGTGTTCGTCCGCGAGGGCGACGACTGGAAGGTGGCGTGGCGCACGCTGATCCCCGGCGCGCGGCAGACACAGATGTGCCCGGTCGAAGAAGAAAAGGCCCGCGCCAACGCCGGCACCGACATCCGGCGGACGTGTCTCAATCTGATGGCAACGACAAAGGCGTGCTATCTGACGACGATCGACGCCGACGGTTTCCCGCTGACGACCGCCATGAACAACCTGCGCTGCGCCAAGGACTACCCTTCCCTGGCCCCGCTGTACGAAGAGGCCGAAAACGAGTTCCTTGTCTACATCACCACCAACATGCCGTCGGCCAAGATGACCCGTCTGCGAGCGAATCCGAAGGTCTCCGTCTACTTCTGCGACCCAGGGCAAATCGTCGGATTCACGCTGAGCGGCCAGATCGAGATCGTGACCGACCAGGCCCTTAAGGATCGCATCTGGCAGGAGGGCTGGACGATGTACTATCCTGAGGGCCCGGAGGGGCCAGGGTACGGCATTCTCCGGCTCGCCCCCGCCGTCGTCAGGGGCTGGTGCCGAAATCAGCCGTTCGAGTTAAGGCCGTAGTGGTGCAGAAGAGAACGATGGAAAAGCCGTGCTTGAATAATCCGGATGAGTTCCCAGGTGATGAAGTCCTGAGCCGCTGTCTGGGAAAGGTCAAGGCCACGTGGGATTCGTTTGTGGCCCTCCTCGGCGAGAGGGACCCAGCCATCTCGGGCGAATGGCGCTACTACCGGGACGGCAAGAGTTGGCTCTATAAGGTCACCAAGAAGAAAAAGACGATCTGCTGGGTGTCGGTATGGTCCGGGGCGTTCAAGGTGACATTCTACTTCGCCGACAAGGCAGAAGATCTGATCGTCGCGAGTAAGCTGAAGGCCGAATACATCGGCCAATTCACTCAGGGCAAGAGGTATGGCAAAATCCGAGGCGTGACGGTCACGGTCAAGAAGGCCGCCGATCTGAAAGCGATCCGAACGCTGATCGACATCAAAGAGCAACTGAAGT
>JAAYBA010000598.1 GCA_012719085.1 Planctomycetota bacterium | reverse complement strand
TGCCCTGCCAGCCCCCGGAATCATGCCGCCGTTCAGCAGGGCGGGCCTGGAATCCTGCCGGGATTCCACAACGGGGTACGTTTCCATGATATCCTGGAAAAAGTACCGGACCCCTTTAGTTCTCCATTAGCCCATGCGGAACGAGCACGAGTGGCAGGGGGCCAGTTTGAAGTGTGAAACCACAAATGGGGCCTGGGCAAAGCTGCCATACGCACGGGCCCAAGCCCATCCCACAAAGCTCGACATCTTGTTCTACTGTCCAGAGACCGAGTCTGTCCCTCCCTGCGGGATCACAAATCAAATATCTGGATTACCCAGAGCATGGATCCGACGAGCCATAGACAGAAACATGAGTACACTGCGATGGAGAGAGGGATACTGTGGCGGCGCAGTCGAATGCGCTTGATCCTATCGAGACTGCTCATGAAGATAAACAACCCTGCAGTCATGTAAAGAAAGAGGCCGAGCATGTCTGCAAGGCCACCATTCTTCGGCCTGAGATCTTCGTGGATTCCCCGGGCGACGACACGCAGAAAGACAAGGAAGACGACGACGAGGACGCTCAGAAGCTCCACGCCCCATCTCCTTCTGCTGTGCGATAGTGAGTGTCTTTCCGCAAGCAGGTTCTGAGCTTCCGGGTGCCAGGGCTTGTAGTCCGGGTCCGCGAGGACGTCCATCAAGGCCTCGTCCGCCTGCGAGCGAAGCTGGACATTGGGATCGATGTCGAGGCTCTTCCTGACCGAGTAGGCCAAGCCAATGATGAAACCAGATCCCATCGTGACTACGATCCACCAGCTTGCCGGGTACTGTCTGTAGAACTCCTGCTCTTCGAGACCCGTGCTCAATTGAACCAGCTTGTACAGGCCGAGGCCGACGGCACATGCCGATGTGACCACCATTGCGATCCGATGCCGCCTTACATCGCGCCGAAGCCTGTTCATATCTCTGTTTCCAACCATGATGCAGTAGTCGTAGGGTGTGCATCGCACACCAAAAGCCTGCGTCGATGCCTCGGAGCAACGCCGACGGATCGTCCCCGTTCTGGCGCGGTTCTACTTCTTCTTCTCGGCGGAGAACGTGCCGGAGTCGCCGCCTTTGGTCCATCGGCCGTCGGTGATGGTCAGGCGGCCGTCTTTCTCTTCGAGGGTGCCTTCCCAGTGTTGGACTCCGAACCGGCCGTATCGTGCGAATTTGATGTGGTCGCCGGAGACCTCGACGTCCAGTATCTTGTCGCCGAAGGTTCCCTCGACAACGTCGTCGAGCGTGCCGGTGTACGAGTCTCCCTTCTTCGTCAGTACGAACTCGCCCTCCCAGGGGTCCTGCAGCCAGGACCACGTGCCTTCAATGTCGAAGCGTGGCGAGGCAGACGCCGCCTTCGATGCCGGTCGCGTCGCACATCCGACCACAGAAAGCGAAACGATGGCTGCCAGGGCGACATGAACGGGATTCGGTGTGAAGCGGTGTGTACTCATGGTTTGCTCCCTATGAGAAAACAAGAATAGCCAATAGCCTCTTGCCGCACGATGCACCTTTGTCTCAAAATCTCATACGCACAACTCCATTATAGTCGCGGCGGGGCGACGGGACAAAGAAGAAATCCGGCCGCAGGTGGCAGGCAACGGACCGGAGGCGCAAGGGGGCGCGGGTGGCGGTACAATTTCGACAGGGAATGCGGTTTTCTGCGTCCATTCTGGCCCGCCGGACGCGTCTTTGGTGTGAAGTCCGCCAAGTCGGTTCTTTGGAAGGCAGCGAATTGACGCAACAGATGTCTGACAGCGCATTGGCCGAGAAATTCACAGAGCGATCGCCACGTCCTCTGGGGTGTCGATCAACCGCACAAAGCGGCTTGCGCAGTCGATACCGCCCGAAAGAGAGAGGGCCCTCATAGCAGAGGGCCCCATTGAGAATGTCCGGATGAAAACGCCGCGTTGCACGCCGGCCGGCTACAGGTCCAGGGGGGAGATGTACTCACCTTTGGCGGCTTTCAGGGCTTCGAGCCGCTGGCGCTGGGCGGCCATCTCGTCGCGCATCGCCTTCGGCGTATCGGCGACCGTATCGTAGATCTTCGCCATGCGGTCGAGTGTGGCCAGCACCTTGGGGATACGGATCGTGAACTGATCGACGTAGTCCTTCTCGGTGTACTCTTCGTTTCGGACCTCCTTGAAGAGCCTCTTGAGGTCGTCGTATTTGGGGATCAGTCCGTAGCCGGCGTCGAGGGCCTCGACGTCGCCGTGGATTCGCAGTTCCATCCACTTGACCCAGACGGCCTTGTCGAGCATGCCGTTGAGGTACTTGCCGTCCTTCTTGAGGAAGTAGTTTGTCCCGAAGACCTTGGGCCGCTTCAGGCCGGCGGCGAACTCCAGATTGTTCCGCAGGTACTTGCCGACGGACATGGACAAGAAGTCCATGTTGCTCATCACGTTCCACTTGCGGACGCCCTGGGCGCCGGTGGTGGCGGCGGTGGTCTCTGATTCGAGCATGGCGCCCATCGTGCAGATGCCGTGCTCCCAGCTATAGGCCTCGCGCACGGGGACGTTGGTGTCGCTGTCGCGTCCGCCGTAGATAATCCCGCCGATGGGCAGGCCGTTGGGGTTGTCCCATTCGGGGTCCGTGTTCTTCAGGTCCTGCATGCGCACCGTATAGCGGGCGTTCTTGTGACTGGGTGTGGTCTCCTCGCCATCGGGGCCCTTGGTCCCTTCGGTCCAGTCAGTGCTGACATAGTTCGTGCCGCCGTTCGGGATTTGCTCTCCCATGCCGAGCCAGTAGGGCTTGCCGTCCTTGATCAGGACGTTGCCGAAGATGACCTCGCCGGGGCGATGCAGGACATCCCAGATCACCGGGTCGCCCTTGGCGTTGACGTCCTGAATGATACCGAAGATGCCGGCCTCGATGTTGACGGCCCGGAACTGTCCGTCGATCACGCGGAAATAGGCCAGATCGTCTCCGACGATGGTCTCGCCCGGGATCATGGCGGTGGCGGTCTTGCCGCAGGCTGAGGGGTAGGCGCCGCACAGATAGGTCTTGCGTCCGCCGGGACCGTGCGCGCCCATGATGAACATGTGTTCGGCCAGCCAGCCCTCGCGGTCGGCCTTGCGGATCGCCAGACGCAGCGAAAGCTTCTTGAGTCCGACCGTGTTGCCGGCGTACTGCGTGTTGACGGAGTACACCGTGTTGTTGACGTAGTCGATGTAGACGCGATTGTGCTCGTGGTCCTTGCAGGTCATGCGCTCGGTGACCTCGCCGGTGCAGTGGCGGAACTTGAAGAACTCGAAGGGGCCGCAGGCGCTTTGGCGTTTGGATTCCTCATAGCCCTTGCGGTACAGCATGTCCTCGCTGTGGACGACGTAGGCCGAGTCGGTGATCTGCAGACAGGGAATCGCGAAGACCGAGTTGACCGGGCCGAGGCAGAAGAACCGCACGAGCATGGTCCGGCCCTTGTAGGCGCCGCGCTGGAGCGTTTCCATCTCGCTCAGGCCCTGCTGGCGCTCGATCTGCTTGAGCTTGGGGTCCAGCGTTTCGTTTCTGGGGACCAGGTACTTGGTGACCTCAGGATTGCGTCCCTGGTCGTAGTAGCTGTCGAAGTGCACGCTGTGGCCGGCGGTCGGCAGAGGAATCTCCTCCTTATTGTCGATGGCCAGCTGGCGGCAATAGGCGGCGTCTTCCGCCGAATCCGTGCCGACCCACACCCGATCGGGTTCGCACAGTTCGATGGCGCGGGCGACGAAGGCGTTCGCTTCCTCGTTCTTCAGCGCCAGGAGCCTGCTCAGACTGACCTCATCCATCTTGCTTTTCAGGATCGATTGTGTATCCATTGATTCTCCTTCTTGTCGTTCCCGGGAAGGCCGCCGTCTGAGCAACCGCTCCAACCGGCGGCGCCGACCTTCTACGGCACGTCCACACAGCCGGATCGCTCCGCCCGCGCAAACAGTTCTGTCGTATGGCTCTGAGAAGTCCCTACGCGAGTCGCGACGTACCCGTTCGTCCGCGACCGCAACGACAGTGTGTCGGACCCGATGAACCAAAACAGCATAACAACCCCTCTGCCTCTGTCAATCGCCACGGCGGGCAATTGTGATTGATTTTTCTTGTGGATATGACATAAGTAATTGCGAAAAAGTGAGTTGCGCTCTTTGGTCTTTCTGGGCTTGCCTTGGGCCCCCAGGTGGAATGGCTGCTGGGGACCATTGCGGAGTTTCCGGGGATCGGTCCACGACAAACGAGGCGGGCCCAAAGTCGCAGTCGGCCGGGCCTGGAAAAGGAAGTTGACACGCGCGGCGACGGGACCCAGAATAGGCGGCGCATTTGCCTGTGGACGGGTGCTCCGTCTTCTGTTGCCGGTCTTCTGGGATCGCCCTCGCGATAACAAGGATGGTCGGTCGCGTAGCCGAAATCTGTGAACGGGAGGCAAGATATGGCGTCAAATGACGGCGGCGGTGCCGCCTCCAAGCCGCAGCAACCTGTGATGCACATGAACCCCCGCATCGCGAAGGATCGGCAGATGATCCTCGATGCGAAGGCCAAGGGGCGAGGATCGCTGCTGAAGGTGTTCATGAGGTTGTCCGGTCCCGGCTGGCTTCAGAGCGGCATCACACTGGGCGGTGGCTCGCTGTCTTCCAGTCTGTACCTCGGTGTCCTGGTGGGCTTCAGCTTCATGTGGCTCCAGCCGCTGGCGATGATCCTGGGCGTCATCATGCTCAGCGCCATCGCCTATGTCACGCTCTCGACGGGCGAGCGGCCGCTGCGCGGGATCAACGAGCACGTCAGCCCGGTCCTCGGTTGGGGCTGGCTGCTGGCTTCGATGATGGCCAACCTCGTCTGGTCGCTGCCGCAGTTTGCCCTGGGCACGGCCGCCATTCGCCAGAACCTGCTGCCCACATTGATCGGGCCGGGGGTGATGGAGGAAATCCCCGGAAAGATGGTCGCCGGGGCGATATTTCTCGCGATCGCATTGACCGCCGCCTTCACCTACAG
>JAAYBA010000597.1 GCA_012719085.1 Planctomycetota bacterium | reverse complement strand
GTGAATCGCATAGCACGCACGGCACGCAGCTCGGTGGCGTGATGTTCTCCGAGGCCGTAGTCTCCGATGGCGACAGCATTACGATCGCGGTAACCGATGACATCATCGAACGCACGTGTCGTGTGGTCGCGGTCATGAAAGATGGGCGCACGGCAGTTGCCTCGCCAATCGAGATGGGCCAGGCCGGCAAAGCACGCCAGAGTACCGCGCATTTCAAGAACGTCGCCCTCAGCGAGGTTGCCGAGTTCCAGTTCCAGACCCGTCCCTGGACCTGGGTGACGTTCCGCAACGTCTCTCTCAAGCCTGGACACGAGACGGACGTCGTGGTCGATGCCTCAGCGGCGATGGAGGACGGAACGCCACAGGTGAGCGAAACGGAGGAACCGCCGGCGCTGCCCCTGACGGCGCGGGCCGAGAAGGTGATGCCGCTGGCCGAGCAGGAGGCTCGCCGGCTCAACCATGCGTACGTTGGCACCGAGCACATCCTTCTGGCTCTGGCACGCCAGGAGGATGCCGTCAGCACCAAGGTCATGGTGAATCTCGGCGCCGACCTCGACACGTTGCGGACCGAAGTGAACAAGTTCGTCCAACCTGGCCCCGCGCCGGTGACCCGGCGCACGCTGCCGCGCATGCCGCGCGCCGAGCGGGTCGTGCAGCACGCCGTCGAAGAAGCCAAGTCACTCGGTCACGACTACATCGGCACCGAACACCTCCTCCTGGCCCTGATGCGTGAACCCGACAGCGTCGCCGCGCAGGTCCTGGCCGACTTGGGCATTACGCACGCACGACTCAGAGCAGAAGTCCTGAACTTCGTTCGGCCCGGACCGGATGGTCTCCCCGACGACGAGGGCGCTGGCGGAGGCGCCCCTGCCGAGTCAGAACGAGGTGAAAGTGCGGGCAGAACAGTCGTCCTGCCGGAGGCGGATCGGGTGGGACTGATTCTTGATCTGGCCACCGGGGAACTGGTCGCCCTGCCGCCGACGGCAGGTTCGGAGGTGGCGAACTTGCAGAAGGCGCTTCGCGACCTGGGCCAGGGCGACATCGTCTACGACGTCGATCTCGGCGACCGCACGCTCGTCTTGCTCCGCGATGCCACATCCGAGCAGGCACACGAGGAGCCCGACGAATCAGGCAACCCATACGGTTTCATCGGCCCGGACTGGCCGGAGACGCTGATCGTGACGACCGCCGAAGGCCGTCGGTACAAGATCGCGATCCTTGCCGCCGATGATGAAGCGTGCACCCTCAAATATTCTCTGCTGTCCGATGACGAGGGCGCTGGCGGAGGCGCCCTCGTCGACCCGCCGGAGGACCGGTCCTCCAGCGTCGTTGCCGAGCTACCCAATGATGTGACGGTGGAGCTTCTGGCGTATTCGCAAATGACGGCCGACGGGCTCAGGTGGTGGACGCCGGATGGCGAGCCGACTATGATCCCCGGCGTCTATGAAGCAGACGTTGAAGGGTTGGGCATGGTGCTGGCGTTCCGCGCAGAGCCTGATATCGAGACCTTCCACATCGAGTCTTACCAACCGCCAAATACCCGGACGAAGCTCGACAAGAAGTGGCGTCTCGACGACAGCGGCGTCTGGCTGGCAGCCCTGGGCGAGCAGGACACCTTCGTCAACCTCGAGATCCAGGCCATTGTCGCCGACCCGCCCGCGCTGGTCCCGATTGGGTGCGGTGCGGACGGTGCGAGGGCTTCTGTCGGGATCAACGCATACGGGATTCGTCGAATCGCGAATCTGAGGGCGATGGACCAAGACCGATTGCGTTTCGATGTCGATATCGTCCTCGGCGATCCCCAGGTCATTGCCGTCCTCGATGAGACCGGCAAACCACATTCGGTGCGCAGGCTACCCGCTTCGCCCTACGGAGAATTTCATGCCGAGGGCCACTTAGAGCGGTCCCTGGAGGCCGATTTGCCCGCCGATCAATTCGCAGGGATTCTCGTTGAAGGTCAGGCCACGCGCGGGGGACGCGTCAACGTCCGCAATGTCTCGCTCGATCCGGACCGCTTGACGCAACCGCTGGTGGAGGTCGTGCCTGGCCACCAGGGCCCCTGGTGGCGGGCGAGTACGCGGTTCACCCTGTTTCAGGGGCTTGCGCAAAGCCTGACCGGTTATGCAGAGTTTCACGACGGCCGATACCCGGATTCTCTGGCGGACCTCGACCGCAGCGGTGAGGAATGGATCGACCAGCAAGCGGTCTATCTCGGCAGTGGACAGGAATTGACGGACAATCCACCGACGGTGATCGCCTACGAGAAGACGCTGCTCTCCAGCGGCTCTGGCACCTATGTCGCCTACTCCGACGGCGACATCCAGTTCAACACTCCGCCCGAGTTGGCGCAACTCGACATCACGCAAGCGAATCGGGCCATTCTCCGACGGACGCCAGCGCCGGAGCCAGTCAGCCAGACGAAGGCCGATGCGGTACCGCTGCCCGCCGTCAAGGCGGAACTGCCCAATGGCGTGACAGTGGAGTTTCTGGCGTATTCGCGCCTGGTGCCCGGGGGTGGGCTCCAATGGCTGAACCCGCAAGGCCACGAGACCACCATCCCTGGGGTCTATGAGGCCGACGTCGAGGGATTGGGCACGATCCTGGCGATGCGGGTCCGGCCGCCAGAAGCACATCTGGTCGCGCAGCTCTATCGCGGTCCCGATTCGCAGAACATCGAGAAGCAGTGGCAGCTTCCCGGTACCGATATCTGGCTTCTGCCTCTGCGGGATGAGCGCAGTTTCGCGAACCTACGGGTCCTCACGCAGTGGACCGAGCCGCCGGCGATCGAGACCATCCCCCTCACCGAGGAGGACCTGGGCCAACTGGTCGCGGTCAACCGGTATGGCATCGCCAGCATCGTGGACCTTCAGGTGGTCGAGAGCTTCTCTGCCGATATGCTCATGAACCAGATGGGCCAGCCCTCGATTCTGGGAACGGGGGTGGCGACCGCCGAGTCCATGGGTCTTCAGGATATGGCCGAGCCGCCCATGCTGCAATTCTCTTACATCCGCGAGCGCGGGTCTTTCCAGAAGGTGGCAGCGTTTCTGGACCAGGAAGGCCGCACCCATCCGATCGAGCAGGTCCAGGTCGACTCGACCGGGACTACCTACCAGGGCAGGATCTGGCCGGGCCGCCTGGCGGGCATCCTCGTAGAGGCCTCCGCGGTACGTGCCGCCGACGTGCGATTCCGCAACATCTCGCTGACGCCCGAACGCATAACGGAGATTCAGATCGAACCCGCAGCCGGCCAGGAGATGCTGTGGAAGCTCAGCTACCGGCACTTCGTCCTCGAGGCCTTGACCAACAGCCTGCGCGCGTTCTGTGAGCGGCATGGAGGACGCTTCCCCGCTTCTCTCGCCGACCTGCAAAGCAGTCACGACCCCGACGCCTTTCGCTGGATTACGACCCACATGACCTACGTCGGCCAGGGCAAGGCGACCGACGACGATCCCCCCAGCGTGATCGCCTACGACCAGACCCTCCTGACCGAAGGCCAAGGCACCTACGTCTTCTACTCCGATGGCCGCGTGGAATTCGAATGCCCCCAGGAACTCGGCATCCTTGTGCCAACAAATGCCGATCGGTCGGATGGAGGCGCGAGAAATCGGGAAGAGCCCGTGCTGCAGTTTCGGATCGTTCCGAAACGCGGAGATATCGATCCCGAAGTGGTGCGCGAGTACGTGGATGCCTTGGAGCATGGGCGGTCGAGACCAGGGGACGACTACGCCTGGTTCGAGACTCTGCCGGGGATATTCATCTCACCCGATGCAGTGACACACGAATGCGATGGAAAGGGCTGGCTGCTGCTGTGGAACCGGGGACGTTTCGTCATGCAATCGAGCGAAGGGTGGAAGCTCGATCGCGTCGACCGAATCGAAGACAATATGGGTCGGCCTGCCATCTCACTTTGGTTCGATGCCTCGGGCATGGAAGCAATCCACGCTTTGACGGAGGCGAACGTTCGCAGCACCATGGCGTGCGTCGTCGATGGCCAGGTTGTCGCCGCACCGACCATTGTAAGTCCCATCGAGAAGGCGGCGATGCTGGTCGGGCACTATGATACAGACCAAATTGCGCGGATGATTGATCTGTTGCAGGCGCTGACGCCGATGACGGACGGTGCCGAGGCGGTCGAGAGGATATTGCGGAAGTGGCTCCGCGATCTGGCAACGGGCGACACGACCGGTGTGAAGAAGGCCTATCGACCCGATGCGCCCCGGGCCGAGAGCGATGCCAGGGACATGGAGGAACTTCTGTCGCTCAACCTGGGCTGGCAGTTCTCGCTGCTGTCGGTGGCTTGGAACGATGAGGCCGCGATGGCGGTCTCGGGCAAGCTCAATGCCGGCGATCCGAAGAGTGAGCCCGAGCCGGTCGTCATCGTCTGGAATCTCGACCGGTTCGACGACCGGTGGGTCATCGCCGACATCGATCTCGAACCGATCGAAGCTCTCCAGCGCGAGAACGCCCGCTTCCTCCAGAACCACCCCGGCGCCCAGGTTTGGTATGTCGAGCCAGGGCCGACCGATGGATCTGCCGATTCTGCTTCGGGTACCGCTGGAGGCTCGAACTTGGATGATGTGGAGAATCGTATCGGGCAGTGGCAGGAGACAGGTGTATCGGTGCCGCCCGACGCGAACGACGCGAGGGCACTGACGTCGGGGATTCGGCTGGATGGGATCGGCAGCGATCCCGACGATCGCGTTTTCATCAGCACGATCCGCGACACGACCGCGACGAGAGACTGGCAGTATCGCTTCGTCCTGACGACCAAGGCGGGCGAGACGCTGGAGCCGATCTATTACGGGAGTTTCGAACTGGACGACGGGAAGTTGTGGGAGAAATACACCTTCGATACTCCCTACCATCATCGCAAGCTCGAATCGTTCCACTTGCAGCGGCGCTTGGCGACTGGACAGGTCGCGGTGGCGCCGACGGCGCACGGCGAGATTCTGTCTGCTGCTTCCGATGCCCCCGCTTCACCCATCGCATCGCAGGCACCGCCAGGACGATATGCCTTGAGCTTTGATGGGCGCGATGACTATCTGTACATTCCGGATTCCAGGAGCCTGCGCGACGCCCGGTCGCTGATGATCGAGATGTGGCTCAAACCCCAGTTCCCCCCAGGGCCCTACGATCACCGGCCCGGCTGGGCCCTGCTGGCCAAAGGCGGCTATCTCGGGACCGGCCGAGTGAGCATCCGAGGTTTTGGTGTTACCCTGCACAAGCAAGATGACCGTCCTGACTCCGTCATGTTCAACTCCTCCCGGGCGGCCGAAGACTCCCTGCTCAGTACCGCGACGCTCTGGAAGCAGCCCGATGATTGGATGCACATCTCGGAACGCGATTCGTTCGTTCCTGCGCCGGGTTATCCCCTGGTCTTTGGCCGTTTCCTGATCCCGACAGAGAATCCCTTTCAGGGCGAGATCGCCGAGATCCGGATCTGGGATATCACCGAAAGCGGTTCCATCGAGCGATACGAAAACGCAGCCCTCACCGGCAATGAACCCGGCCTGCTCGCCTGCTGGACCTTTGAAGAGGGCGCCGGTCCCATCGCCCGTGACATCTCTCCCCACGCCAACCACGCCCGCCTCGGCAGTTCCGTCGCACCAGATTACGCCGATCCGACCTGGCTTGACGTCCAAGCCTCCGACTCCGCGACAACAGAGATCTCCGGAAGGGTGCTCGATCCGAACGGCGTGCCGGCGGCGGGGGCGCAGGTGGCTTGGATCGATGCGGACAGGAGCGTGTCGATTACGGATGGTCGGCTGATGGCGCCTCGGTTTGGCAAGCGTGAGGGAGGGGCGATCATCGAGACGGATGAGCGGGGACATTTCCGATTCGAAGAGGAGCCGAACGATGGGTTCAGTCTGCTCGCGGCCCACGATGCGGGTTTCGCACTGATCGGTTCGGAGGACTTTGCCCAGGATCGCGTGATTCGACTCGAGCGGTGGGGGCGTGTCGAGGGACGGGTGGCCGAGGGACGGGAACCGGCGGGAGACAAGATTTGGATGGGCGGGCTGCCGAATTCGACGTGGTTCAAACACCGCCGTGACTATCACGACGAGACGCTCTGCGATTCGGAGGGGCAGTTCACGTTCAAGCGGGTGCCGCCCGGCTGGTTCGAGGTTGGCTACCTGATCAACAACGGCGACTCCTCCGCCTCGCTCACCTCGCGCACGCCCGTCGTGGTCGCGCCGGGCGAGACGGCAACGGTGACACTGGGCGGCGAAGGCCGACCGGTGATCGGGCGGTTCGTGCCTCCGCCGGACTGGGAAGGCCCCATCTACTTCGGCGCCGGGTTGCGCGCCCTGGACACGGCCCGGCCCGATCCGCCGAGGCCGGCCGACTACGACCAGATGACCCAACGCCGGCAGCAAGAATGGCTCAAGCAATGGCACCAGACACCCGAGGCTGAGGAGTACCTCAAAGCGGTTTGGCACAACCCGAACCAGCGGCACTACACCTTCTGCGTCGCCGACGACGGGACGTTTCGCATCGAAGACGTGATCCCAGGCAAGTACAGCCTCACTGTCTGGCTGGAAGAACGCTTCAGTGGCGGGGGACGGCTCGAAGAGTTCGGCGGCTATTCCGGAACGGTCGAGGTCCCGCCGATGGACGAGGCATACAGCGATGACCCTCTCGACGTGGGCGATCTCGTGCTGAGACTACGCCGGCCGCTCCACGTGGGCGATCTCGCACCGCTGTTCGAGGCCCAGACTCTCGACGGCAAGGACATTCGCCTGGCAGACTATCGCGACCGGTTCGTGTTGCTGAGTTTCTGGCATCCGGCGTCTCATCCCGAACTCGATCGCCTCAAAGAGCTGCACGCAAGCTACGGCGCAACGGGCCAGTTCCAGATCCTCGGCCTCGGCGGCAGTGACACATTGGAGGAGGTCAAGAAGTTCGTGGCTGAGCAGGATGTCAAGTGGCCTCAGATCTACTTCGGCCAGGCATGGGACCAGGGCATCGCCAAACAGTACGGCCTCTCCGGCCTGCCCTACATCCTGCTGATCGACCCCGACGGCAAGATCGTCGCCACCTGGCTTCGCGAAGAGAAACTCACCGACACCGTCCGCGAGGCACTGGCGGCCTTCACGAAGGATTAGGCACAGCATGGGCTGGTGGGGCGATCCGCCTCTGGCGGACGTCGCCCCTACGTTGTTTGAACGTGGG
>JAAYBA010000596.1 GCA_012719085.1 Planctomycetota bacterium | reverse complement strand
CGCGAATGGCAATCACCATGTCTTCGGCCGGGAAGTAGCTGACCGCCGCTGTGCCGGGGCCGAAGCCGCTGGTCGGATCGGGATTGGACGCGTTGTAGATCGTGACGACTTCCTGGCTCACGATGTTGACCTTCTCCAGCGTCAGCGTGTTTCCGATCCCGCCGGAGAAAGCCCGCGTGTCGTATGCGATCCAGCGGCAATCGGCAGACCAGTTGAGGTTGTTGTCCAACTGGTGATTCCAGTCCCCGTCAAACGTCAGTTGCCTCTCCTCCCAATAGGAGAGCGCGGTCGGTGCGGCCAGCAGGACAAACAGGAGAACGACGAGACCAGTCAGGATGAGCCTTTTCATAATCCGCTCCTTTGAGAAGTGATATGATCCGACACCTTGCACATGACCTCGCCCGGCTCACTGCCGAGCCGCGTTGTATTATCATGCCAGCCACCCCATGTTCCTATTGTTTTTTTGGGATTGTATAGGACGACTGACCGGGTGCACCAAGCTCGCTCCGGCGCCAGAGAGGCTTCTTGGCCTCTGTTCAGTCCAAGCCAATGGAAATGAGGGGCCACGCCTGCGACAGGACCCGGCACCGAGCGCGCAGTCTGGCGGGGCATGCGACCAAGCGAAGCGACCGGCATGGCCCTCCCCGCCGGGAGACGCGCCGGCAGGCCTGGAAGGACTCGAAGCTCGTCGGGTCGCCGTCGTCGGGGACCCGGGCTCTATCGTACGGCGAAGGTCGCCTGGACGGGTTGCGGGGCGCCGAGGTCCGTGCCGCGTTGGCCGGGCGAGCAACCGCCGACGGTGACTCTGAACTGGCCGGGTTCAAGCCGGCTGTCGCCGTTCTCATCGACGAGCGACATCATCTCCGGCGTGATCGTAAACGCCACCTCTCTGCGCTGCCCCGGCTTGAGGTGGACGCGACGAAACCCCTTCAGAGCAGAGATCGGCGTCCGGACGGATGCCTCGACGTCGGTCAGATAGAGCTGTACGACTTCGTCGCCGGCGACGTCGCCCACGTTCCTGACGGTGACGGTGGCACGCACCGTCTCACCCTGGCGCGGCTGCGTGTTGTCGAGCTTCAGGTCGCCGTACTCGAAGCGCGAGTAGCTCAGGCCGAACCCGAACGGATAGAGCGGCTCGGCGGTCATGTACCGATAGGTGCGTCCGACCATCGAGTAGTCGTCGTAAGGCGGCAACTGATCGGTCGATTTCGGGAAGGTCAGGGGCAGTCGGCCGGCCGGGGAGACATCGCCGAAGATCACATCCGCTACTGCTGCGCCGCCTTGCTCGCCCGGATACCAGACGTAGAGAATGGCGTCGGCCAGTTCGTGCACCTCGGGTATCGCCACGGGGCTGCCGCCGGTCAGGACGACGATGATGGGCTTGGTGTTGCCCTGACGCAGACGGCGCAGGAAGTTGACCTGGTTGGCCGGCAATCCGATGTTCTCACGATCTCCCTTGTGGGGTGAGGCAATCGCGGCGCCTTCCTCGCCTTCGAGCTGGGGCGAGTAGCCCATGACCACGATCATGGCGTCGGCCTCCTTGGCGTCGCCGCTCGTCCAGTCGATCGGGTTGACGTTCTCGCGGTCGAGCAGGAAGCCTTGCGTGTACCCGGCGAAGCTGCCGGGCTCGAGCTTGCCGGTGATGCCTTCGAGGATCGTCACCAGATTGTCGCTGACGCCGAAGTAATTGCCCAGCAGCACCTCGACGTTGGCGGCGCAGGGGCCGGTGACGTACAGCCGTTTGGCGTCCTTCTGCAGGGGCAGAACGCCTTTGGTGTTCTTGAGCATGACAATGGATTCGACGGCGGCCTTGCGCGCAAGTTGCTGATGTTCTTTGGAGCGGATGACATCCGTGGAGATCTTCGAGTACGGGTTCATCGCGGGCGGATCGAACATGCCGAGCTTGAACCGGGTCCGCAGCAGGATCGCCAGGACCTCGTCGATGGTCTGCTCGCTCACGAGGCCTTTCTCCACGGCTTCGATCAGATGGGGGAGGGTATTGCCGCAGTCGAGGCTGACGCCGCTGTTGACCGCCAGCGCTGCGGCTTCGGCGGGGGTCTCGACCACGTTATGGCCTTGGTAGAAGTCCACGATCGCCCAGCAATCGGACAGGATATGACCCTCGAAGCCCCACTGCTCGCGAAGGATCTTGTGCAGCAGGGTCTTGCTGCCGCAGCAGGGCTCTCCGTTGGTCCGGTTGTACGCGCACATCACCGCTTCGACGTTGGCATCGACCAGGGCTTTGAAGGCGGGCAGATACGTTTCGTACATGTCCTTGAGGCTGGCCTGCGCGTCGAACTCGTGCCGCAGGGCCTCGGGGCCGCTGTGGACGGCATAGTGCTTCGCGCAGGCGGCCGTCTTGAGATACCGGGGATCGTCGCCCTGGAGGCCTCTGACGAAGGCGGTCCCTATGACCGAGGTGAGATAGGGGTCCTCGCCGTAGGTCTCCTGGCCACGGCCCCAGCGCGGATCGCGGAAGATGTTGATGTTGGGCGTCCAGAAGGTCAGGCCACCGTAGCGCAGGCGGCGGTCCTTGTCGATGGCGGCCTGGTACATGGCCCGGGCCTCGTCCGAGATCGCGGAGGAGACTTCCAAGATCAGGTCGTCGTTGAAGGTCGCGGCCATGCCGATGGCCTGGGGAAACACCGTGGCCCGCCCCGCCCTGGCGACGCCGTGCAGGCACTCGTTCCACCAGTTGTAGGCGGGCACCCCCAGCCGCTCGATGGCCGGACTGTCGTGAGTCATCTGCGAGACCTTCTCGGCCAAGGTCATCCGACCAATCAGGTCCGCCACCCGTTCATCAGTGGGCAACTTCGGGTCCATGAACGGCATCTTCTCGGCCGACGAAGTGACATGGCTCTGCTCATGCCTGGCGCCTTCCCGGCACGAGGTTGCGCTCAGCAGGGCGACCGGCAGCAAGACGATGAACAGGTATGCGTTGTTCTTCATGGCTCCATCCTTTCATTTGCAGATCAAAAGGCAAGAAGCAAACATCAGAATAGCGGAATCCGCCTGCGGCGGATGACTTCCACATTCTTGCATTGTGCTCTTTGCTCTTTGCTTTGATCCGTTCGCTTCTACTCGGCGAGGATCTCGATGCCGCAGATCTGCGGGTTCTCGACGTTGGGGGTAAAGCCAATCTCCAACTGGCCGTTCTCCACCGGTACGCCCTTGTACTCCTTGACGAGGGGCTTGAGCGGACCGACGGTCTTGAACAGGTCGAGGTCCTCCAGCGTCTCCTGGCCCGGCACACTGACGGAAAAGACCCGCTCGGCCGGTCCCATGATGCCCTCGAAGGTCTCGGCGAAGTGCAGGCGCACGGTGTACTTGCCGTTGGGCACCGTGAACTTGTACGAGTACATGCTGTATCGCTCGGTCTCGTAGATTCGTGCGATGTCCGTGCCGGTGATTCCCACGTCCGGGCGATCGATGGTCATACCGTTGTCCGCGCCCCAGGTCTTGCCGGCGCCCAGTTCCTGGTCCGCCGCCCAGACATTGCCGAACCGATCCTTGTACGACTCAAAGGCGCCGCAATCGACCCGCAGCACGAACTTGCCGGCAGCAGTCGCCGCGGGCGTCTTGAAAATGTGTTGGGCGAACAGATACAGGTTGCTGGCCCATGTGGCTCCATCGTGACCGTGGGAGTCCACGTGCCAGACATGCGGGACGTTGTTCTCTTTGAGGTAATTGTGGACGCCTTGGCTGATGCGGATCAGGCCGTCCTTGTTGCCGCAGGACAGCCAGAGCAGCCTCAGCTTCTCCCTGGCGACCGCCGGATCGGGCACGAGTTCGGCGGCAGGCTTGGTGTTGGGGGCCGAGGAGAACCCGCCGACCCAGGCGAAGACGTCGAGGTGGCCGAGGCCGAAGTTCAGGGCCTGGCCGCCGCCCATCGACAGTCCCGCCAGGGCCCGGTTCTCGCGATTGGCATGTACGGAATACCTGGCCTCGATGGCCGGGATCACGTCCTTGAGCAGGTCGCCTTCAAATGCCGCGAACGCCGGGGCGGTGGCGAAGACATTCCCCTCGGCACGGTCGTTCTTCTGCGCCCGGCCGTTGGGCATGACCACGATCATCGGCTGGATCTTGCCGTCGGCCAGCAGATTGTCCATGATGTTCTCCGGGCGGCAGAGGCGCTGCCATTCCGTCTCGTCGCCGCCGATGCCGTGCAGCAAGTAGAGCACAGGGTACTTGCGGTCGGCCGAATAGCCGGGCGGCGTGTAGACGAGCATCTTCCGACGCGTTCCGACCGTCTTGGAGTCATACTCGACCATCGTCATCTCGCCGTGAGCGACATTCTCACGCCTGGTATTGAACCCGGCGGGCGGATCGGCAAAGGCGGGCTTGTCGTCCGGGCCCAGCTCGATCGGTCCACCGAATCCGCCTCGTCCACCGCCTCCGCGAGCGTCTTGTGCAGGACTCCGTTGAGCGGCCGGAGCGTTGTCCTGGAACAGCAGTGGCGCGAACTCGCGCAGACTGCGCCGCCAGGAGAGAAATTCGTGGGCTGTATTCGGCGAGACGTAGAAGGCACTGTGGATGCCGGCTTGCTGCAACGCGTCGGCGCTTGCCTTGGGATCACCGCCGCGTCTGCCGCGGTCGCCGCCGAGCTCGCGGCTGCCATAGCTGACGAACACGAGCTTGACCTTCTCCTTGAAGCCGGGCGCGTTGCTGACATCGTCCAGGGAGATGGAACCGCCGCTGAAGAGGCCGATGTGCGAGAACTTGTCGAGGTTCTTCAGGGTGATCGTCTTGGTCTCCATTCCTCCCATAGACAGGCCGGCCATGGCGCGATGGGGTTGATCGGAGAGCGTACGGAAGTTGGCATCGATGTAGGGGATCAACTCGTCGACCAGGACGGTCTGGAAGGAGCGGATGTCGAAATTCCTGAGGCCGCCGAACCGGATCTCGTTCGTCATGCCGTAGGTCATCACGATGAGGAACAGCTTGGTCTTGCCTTCGGCAATCAGGTTGTCCATGATCAGATTCGCATGGCCCTGGTTGCTCCAAGCCGTTTCATCCTCGCCCCAGCCGTGCTGGAGGTACAGTACTGGATATCGTTTGGTCAGGTCCTTGTCGTAATCCGGCGGCGTGTACACAAAGGCGCGGCGTGAGGTGTTCGTGCTCTTCGAAGGAAAGAGAATCTGCTGCACTCGGTCGTGGGGAACATCCTTGAGGGCGTAGAACTCCCGGTCATGAGCGGAGATTTCGATGCCGCTCTCCCACCGCGTCGAGCCGTAGAAATTCAACGCGCCGGGATCGTTGAAGGTCCCCCCATCCACCGTGAGATGGTAGTAGTGAAAGCCTTCGTCCAGCGGTCGCGCCGTGGTGCCCGTCCAGGCGCCGTCCTCGCCTTTCGTCAGGGCGGTGCCTCCGCCCAGGCTGACGCTGACGCTTTGGGCCTGGGGCGCCACGATGCGGAATCGGGCGTAGCCCTGAGAGTTGACCTGCGGGTACTCCTGACCGGGCTGGTTCAGAGTCGAGGGTTTCCAGTCATTCGCTTCGGCAGGCTGGTTCGCCTGCGCCACAGACAGCGCACCTGAGAAACTGACGAACAACGCAAGTACAATCAACTTCTTCTTCATGGTTCTTCTCCTTTAGTTCCTGAACAGAAGTGGCGCGAACTCGCGCAGGCCGCGTCGCCAGCTCTGCCACTCGTGAGCCGTCAGCGGAGAGACGTAGAAATGACTGTTGATCCCGGCCTCTTTGACCGCATCGGTGTTCGCCTTGGGATCGCCACCGAAGCCGGTTCTGCGGTTTTCGAGTTCCCGGCTGCCGTAGCTGACGAACACGAGTTTGATCTTCTCTTTGAAACCGGGTGCCTTGTTGACGTCATCCCGGCTGATGCTGCCGCCGCTGAAGATGCCGACATGGGAGAACGTATCAGGGCTGGCCAGGGCGATCACTCTGGTTTGCATGCCGCCCATGGACAGACCGGCCATGGCCCGGTGCCGCTGATCCGCCAGCGTGCGGTAGTTGGCGTCGATCATCGGGATGATGTCTTCCAGCAGGGTCTTCTTGAAGTTGTCGGCCCAGCCTTCCGGGGGCCAGGTGCCGCGACCACGTTCGCCGCGTCGGGGCGGAGAGGCTGTTGTCCAGGTGCCGTTGTCCATGACGATGATGAAGGGTCTGGCCTTGCCCTCGGCGATCAGGTTGTCCATGATCAGATTGGTCTTGCCCTGATTGGGCCAGCCGGTCTCGTCCTCACCGCCGCCGTGTTGGAGAT
>JAAYBA010000595.1 GCA_012719085.1 Planctomycetota bacterium | reverse complement strand
CGGCCGCTGCATCCGCGTGCGTAGACCGGCTGGATCGGCGTCTTCTCCGGCTCGTGGTGCTCGCTCCGAATGACGCCGATGGGCGTGTAGACGATGGACGCCATCTCTGCCGTCATGAGTTCATTCCGGAATGCGACTGCACGTTGGGCCCGGTCGCTTCGGTCAGCTTGCCGGCCTTGAATTGCTCGACCGCCTCAGCCACGGTGCCCGTCACGCCCGTGTAGAGCTTGACATTGCCCGCGCGGAGCGTGCGTTCGGCGTTCGGGCCGCAGTTGCCCGTCAGCACGGCCTTTGCGTCGGCTTCGATCACGACCTTGGCGGCGCTGATCCCCGCTCCGCCGCCGGCATCGACGTTGCTG
The DNA here is from genome assembly GCA_012719085.1 of Planctomycetota bacterium. Classification (GTDB taxonomy): domain Bacteria; phylum Planctomycetota; class Phycisphaerae; order Sedimentisphaerales; family Anaerobacaceae; genus Anaerobaca. The sequence goes on along the minus strand of JAAYBA010000595.1, from coordinate 4,209 downwards.
TTTTCCATTGCCTGGAATTCCATGCTCTCCGTATCGACGACGACGAAACACGCTGCCCGCCCGAATCGCGGGTCCACCTGCGCATCCATCGTCCGGCCGACTGATGTGACGGCTATTCTCATGATTTCTCTCCAATCGCGGTATGCAGCGAATTACTTCGTCTGTGCGGCAAGCTCATCGATGCGCTTCTGAATATCGGCCAGCGCGTCCTGGAAATAGCTCGCCTGTTGCTTGAGGCCTTCCAGTTCCAGTTCCGGCGTCGGCGTCATCGAGCCATACGCTGGATAGCCGGCCCCGACCGGTGCCCAGCCGAACCGACCGACGCCGAATCCGAAGCCCCGGCCCCGACCGCCGCGACCGCGACCAGCGCCCCAGAACCCTCGGCCTCGACCGCCCATCGGACTTGCATAGCCGGGCATCGCATACCCAGTACAGTATCCGGCCGCTCTTCCCGTCATCGGACCCATACCCATCGGGCCTGTTCCATCTCCACCTGGCATCGTCGTGCTCCTTTCAATCAAATCACTCTCGTACCATCTTCGCACCACACTTCGGGCAGTCCTTGGCGGCACACGGCTCGCCCCGTACGTGGGGCACCGTCGCGCCGCAATTCGGACAGACGCAGTTGCCCCCGGGCCCGGCGCCCCAGGACCCGCCCATTCGGCCGCGCCCGCCACCAGCGCCTCGGCCGGCGCCCTGTCCGCCGCCTCGCGGCCCGGTCCCATCCTGTCTTGGCATGACCTGTTCCTTTCTATCGGGCGTTCATCGGAAACACTCTCTGTATATATTATGGGCATATGCTCAAAATAAGTTCAATAGAAAATCAGGGATTTCCGGAGATTTTTGCCTGCCGCGCCGGTTCTCCTACTCTGTACGATCCGGCATCCGCATTGTGATGGTGCGTTCGACCGCGTTGAAGACGGTGAATCGGACGGTTTGGCCCTTGTTCTCTATCGTGATGCGGTGCAGATCGTCGAGCGAATCGACGGTCTGGTCGTTTGCCTTGAGAATGACATCGCCGCGTCGGAAACCCGCTTCAGCAAGCCGGCCGGCGGGCGGGACCTCGACGAAGAGCACACCCGTCTCGCGGCCGATGCCGGCGGCGGACTTCTCGGCCTCGCCCGTGAGGTTCTTGACCGTCGCGCCCAACCACGCCACAGGCTCGGGATCGCGGGCGCCTGCCTCCTGTGGCTGCGTCATGGCGGCGAAGGTGCGCGCCACTTGGGCGACCTCCTGGCGAAACGCTGGCTTCAGGACGCCGAACCGATCCATCGGGAAGTTCCGGAAGCCGAGTCTCAGCGCGGGCGAGCCGTCCCTGACGCGATAATCGCCACGGGCCGGATCGACGAACATCGGATCGGCGATGACCGAATGCGTATCGAATCCTTTGGCCTGCCATTGCGCGAAGGTCAGCGGACCGCTGCCGACGCCGGTGATTCGAATTGCGCCGCTTCGCGAGTAGAACAGATTGTCGTCGAACTGCCTGGCGTACTCCGGATTGGCGCGGATGAACTGATAGGGCTCGTCACTGACGAAGATGTTCCGAGCGATCACGTCGTCGCACCCGGGCATCCAGATGTGAAAGCCGCCGAACCCGTCGATGATGATGTTGTTCTCCACCGTTCGAAAGAACCCCTCGCGTAGCTTCACGCCCATGCCCAGGCACAGGTTGTCCCGGACGAGATAGTTGCTCGATCCATCGTCGAGATCGATCCCCCAGGAATGGCCGCCGGGATGGGCGAAACGGTTGTTGCGGATGATCGTGGTCTTGTGGTTGTCGAGCTTCGCCCGCTCTTTGGCGAACGGCTCGATGTCCCGGCCGCCGTTGTACGAGGTCTTCCACCATCGGTCGCGTCCCCAACTGTTGAACGGGCCGTGGTCGCCGCTCTCGCAGACGGTGTCGAAGACGTCGTTGTGCTCGATCCGGTGCCCGCCCCAGCAGCCGTCGTTGATGCAGATCGCCGCACGGGGACACTGATAAATCGTGTTGTGGCTGACTGTGATGTCCTCGCTCATGGAGAGGAACACGCCGGCGACTTGTTTGCCGATCAGGCCGAAGTTGTGCATCAGGTTGTCGTGAACGGTGCACTGGGCCGGATAGTCCGGACCTTTCGGGCCGGGCGTCAGGTCGATCTGGTCCTGGGGCAGCGTCGTGCCGTACTCGACGGCCGGCGAGCGGACGGAATTGATATCTCCGACGAGGCAGACGGCGCTTTCGCCCAGCCGTGTGAATCGGCAGCCCTCGACGCGCATGCGCCGATTGTACCGGCTGAGCAAGACCCCGTTGCCGCCCAGGTCTTCGAAGTGGCAATCCTGAACCGAGCAGTCCTCAGCGCCTTCGATATGAACGCCGGCGAGGCGGGCGATCGACCAGTCGCCTCGCAGCAGGCGCTCGTACGGCTCCATGAAGACGCGCTGCGTGTGCCGAAAGTGCAGTCCGCAAAAGTGCAGGTTGCGAACGGGCTCATCCGCCGTGCCGTGAACGATGACGAGTTGTTTGAGCCCCGCGCCGATGACCTGCATCTGTGCCAGGTCGACCTCCGGCTCGGGAATCAGGTACAGCGTCGTCGTTCGCGCGTCGAAATACCACTCGCCCGGTGCGTCCAGTTCTTCGAAGAGGTTCTCGACGAACAAATAGTCCTTGTGATATCCGCCGCGAAAGACAGGGTCGAAGCCGCCGCCCCGATTCTCCTGCCAGCCGCCTCTGAACTGAATCGCCCCGTCATTATCGACGCGAACGATCTCGTAGTGCTTGCTGCCCCACATCGCCTCATGCAGGGCGTGCATGTAGCCTCCTTCTGGCCGTTTCCACGTCCTGGCTCGTTCGGGACTGATGGCGTCGCCACCGGTGCCGCCGAAGAACTTCGCATCGGGGTCGTAGTTGGGATACCGGGCCGGATGCTGTCGTCGGCCGTTGACGAACAGTTGATCGATCTTCTCGATTCGATTGGGGACCTTCGCCGAGACAATGCCATCCTTGTACGGCTGCCAGTCCAGCTCCAGCGCAAAACCCCCGCTGAGCACAACCTCTTCGCCCGGATACGCTTGATACTCGATCCTCGTATCGCCGTCGCCGGAATCGGCGGCGGTGAACACCACCGGTTCGGTCAGGTAGTAGTCCCCGCCTCGCAGAAAGACCGTGATCCGCTCGACGTCCGCGCTGCGGGCTTGGCGCACCGCATCCCGCGCCCGCGCCAGCGAGGCAAATGGCCTGTCGATCGAACCGTCGGCGGCGTCATTGCCTTCAGGAGCCACATAGTAGAAGGCAGCCGTATCACCACCGGCGACCGAAGAAACCACGGCCAGAAGAACCCACAGCACCACACCCACGGGACGCGTCATATCGATCCTTTCCATCTGCCGCTGAATGACGAACGTGCCCGTCTATTTGACAACGAACCGAGCCGCAAAGCAATCTCGCTCTGACGCTTCTTGCCTCGTCGCGCCGGATGCGCCATAATGGCGCCGAACCAATGGCCTGCGAACCACCGTCAAGGAGTGCCGCACGATGACACATGACTCGTTGACCCGCCGTGACTTCCTCCGGGCCACGGGCTGCCTCGCGGCCACGGGTTTCCTACCTGGATGTCGCCATCTGGCTGCTACTGCACCCAAGTCGAATCGCCCGAATATCGTGGTCATTCTCGCCGACGATCTGGGGGACGGCGATCCAGGCTGCTATAACGCCCAATCGAAGATTCCGACGCCGCACATGGATCGGCTGGCAGCCGAGGGGATTCGCTTCACCGATGCGCACTCGCCGTCGGCGGTCTGCACGCCCACGCGATACGGTCTTTTGACCGGCCGTTACTGCTGGCGGTCGAGCCTCAAGAGCGGTGTGCTGTGGGGCTACAGCAATCCGTTGATCGAGACTGACCGGCTCACACTCGCCTCGATGCTCAAACGGCACGGCTACCGCACCGGCTGCGTCGGCAAGTGGCATCTGGGCCTTGGCTGGGTCACGAAAGACGGCGAGACGGCCAAGGCCGACAACATCGATTGGAGTCGGCCGGTGACGCATGGACCACAATCGCTTGGATTCGACTACAGTTTCATCCTTCCCGCCTCACTCGATATGGACCCCTACTGCTGGCTGGAAAACGGCCGGGTCGTCGAGGCGCCGACCGACCACACCCCCGCCAGCCAGCGCCGTTGGGACGCGGGCGGAGGCTACTGGCGGGCCGGACCGATTGCGCCTTCATTCGATTT
>JAAYBA010000594.1 GCA_012719085.1 Planctomycetota bacterium | reverse complement strand
GACGATCCGAAGCGGTTGACGGGCGAACCGGGCACGGGCGCGGTCCTCAACGGCCCGACCGGACGGACAAAGCACCTGATCAGCAAACAGCACTTCGGCGACGTCAGCGCGCACCTCGAGTTCATGGTGGCCAAGGACTCCAATTCCGGCGTCTATTTCATGGGCCGCTACGAGGTGCAGGTCTTCGATAGCTGGCGGAAGAAGTCCGAGTACCCGGGCATCGAGTGCGGCGGAATCTACGAGCGATGGGACCAGAGCCGCACGCCGCCAGGGTTCGAGGGACATTCGCCCCGTGTCAACGCCTCACGGGCGCCAGGGCAATGGCAGAGCCTCGACGTGGTCTTCCGCGCGCCGCGATTCGACGCCAGCGGACGCAAAATCGCCAACGCCCGCTTCGAGAGGATCGTCCACAACGGCGTCGTCATCCACGAGGACGTAGAGGTGAGCGGGCCGACGCGGGCGACGGCCTTTGACGATGAGAAGCCGCTGGGTCCGCTGATGTTGCAGGGTGACCACGGTCCGGTCGCATACCGCGCCATCCGCATGGCGCCGGCCGGGGCCAATCCATTCTTCGTACTGGACAATGGCGTCATAGACGCCAGGCACGAGACGCCGCAAGCCCAGGCCGAATTGCTCGCGGAACTTGGCTATGCCGGCATCAGCGTAGGGCTCGACCAGTGCCCATCTCTGACTGAGCTGCTCGGTGAACTGGACAAGCGCAATCTGCGGCTGTTTACGGTCTATGCGGGTGTCGATATCGATCCGGGCCAGGAGCCTTACAGCCCCGCCCTGAAGAACGCCATCGAGACGCTGGACGGACGCAACACAATCCTCTGGTTGTTCTTACAAAGCCGGCAGCACCCACCATCATCCACGGGAGGGGATGAGCGTGCGGTCGCGATCCTCCGCGAGCTATCGGACCGGGCGGCGCGACACGGGGGGCGCATCGCCCTCTATCCCCATCACGCCTTCTGGCTCGAACGCATTGAGGACGCCGTGCGTATCGCTGACAGAGTGAACCGGCCGAACGTTGGTATTACGTTCAATCTGTGCCATTGGCTCAGAGTCAGTCCGGAGACGAGTGCCGAGAGGCTTCTCACACAGGCTATGCCACGGCTCCTCGCCGTTTCGATCAACGGCGCTGATTCCGACGGGCGAGACTGGAGCGCTCTGATTCAGACACTCGACAAGGGCACATTTGACATGACAGCCTTCTTGAAAACGCTCGCCGACGCCGGTTATACTGGTCCCATCGGGCTACAGGCCTACGGCATCGGCGGCAACGCCCGCGATAACCTTACGCGGTCGATGCAGGCTTGGAAGAAGTGCAGCCAGGTTCTGTGCGGGGATGTGTCGCCGTTCGAGCCGCCGAAGAAATAACAGGTCCTATTGGACCTGTAAGACCAATGAACAACCAAAGAGCCGATCATGGAAACGTTACGACTGCTGTGCGATTACTTCCCGACCGCTATCTTCACAGGCAGATGCTTAGTCTTTATCAGCGAGGACTGGCGGGTTGAGTTAACGGAGCACAAGGACAGCGACTTCAGCCGGGGCTCGACACAGCCCTCATTGATCCGTGTGCGCATCTTCAAGAAGGCCCTCAACGGCGAATTCGTCCCGCATTTCTACGAGGACTTCCAACTGCCCATACTGGGCGAACTGGCCGAGCAAATCGAGAAGTACGTGCAGTCGGCGATTGGCACGAACCTCAGGGAAAACGTCGAATAGACCCGCAGGCCGGCTCGGCAACCTTCCGGCCGGCAAGTTGTCGCGTCGGACGAGTCCAGCGACGCTACTGTCTACAACTATGTCTGAACTGGAAATCCAAGAAGACGAGCGAGGCGTTGTGCTGGCTGCCAAGATCGTACCCGGCAGCAGCAAGACGGCGTTGGCCGGCACCCTCGATCATATGGTCAAGATCAAGGTGGCAGCGCCCCCGGAGAAAGGCAAGGCCAATGAATGCCTGGTTGCCTTCCTGGCCCGGCAACTCGGCGTCCGGAAGAATGCAATCGCCATCGTCGCCGGACAGACCAGTCCGGTCAAACACGTGCGAATCGAAGGGATCTCCGCGCAAATGTGCCTGGAGAAGCTCGGCTTCAGTGCCCAGGGAAGTCGATGACGGCACGCCCACAGCCAGATCGCACGGGGCCGCCTGATTACGAGACATCGCTGGCCTACATGTTCAAGTTGGCCGGTCCGATGGTCGTCTCGACGATCTCTCTGACCGTTATGCAGTTCGTGGACCGCTTCATGGTCTCGCGTCTGGGGACCGATGCGCTCGCCGCCGTCCTGCCGGCCGGATTTGTCAGCTTTCTTCCGGGCGGCTTCGCCATGGGCGTCCTGACGAGCCTGAACACCTTTGTCAGCCAGAGCCTCGGACGCGGGGAGAAGATCGACTGCTCCCGTTACTTCTGGCAGGCACTGTACATGGCTACGGCCTACTGCACGCTCGTCCTGGCCATCATGTGGCCGAGCGCCCATTCGATTTTTGTGCTGTTGGGGCAACCATCCGCCGTGGTTCCGATGGAGGTTGTCTATCTTCGGATCATGCTGCTGGCCAATTTCGTTGCGATCGTCAACTGGGCGAGCAACCACTTCTTCATGGGCATCCACCGTCCCGTTATCATCATGTGCTCGTCTGTATGCGGGCAGATAGCCAATGTGTTCGCCAACTATGTGCTGATCTTCGGCAAGCTGGGCCTTCCGGCCATGGGCATTGCAGGGGCCGCCTGGGGTACGTTCATCGGGATGGGTGTCGCCGCATCAATCAACCTGGTGGTGTTCCTCAGCGGGACAATCCACGAGGAATTCGGATCGCGAAGGACGCTTCGCCCGGACCTCGCGGCGATGCGCGCGCTTCTTGCCGTCGGCGTCCCGGCCGGGATCGGGCTCATGACCAATGTCGCTCTCTGGGGCGTCGTTCTCTTTGCCCTGGTCGGGCGATTCGGCAAAGAAGCAATGGCGGCCACCAGCGCGGTGCTGTCCTATACCAACCTGTCTACAATGCCGATCGTCGGCATATCCACGGCCCTCACGGCGGCGGTGGGCAAGGCCATCGGCGCCGGCCGCAAAGACCTCGCGATGCGACAGACCAAGGGTTGTCTGCGCATCGGGCTGATCTACATGGGGCTGGTCGGCGCCTGCTTTCTCTTCCTGCGCGACTCGCTGATGGTGTTCTGGTCGAAAGACCCTGAGGTCCTGGCAATCGGCTCGCAGATCCTGATCCTGGCGGCCCTGTACCAGATGTTCCACGCCGCGAGAATCATCTACGGCGGCGCCCTTCGCGGCGCCGGCGACACAACATGGCTGGCGATCAGTTCGGGAATTGGGGCGATCGGCATCCTCGGCATTGGTGGAACGCTGGTGGTCTGGATCTTCCCCTCGCTTGGCGCCGCGGGGCCTTGGACTCTGGCCGCGATCAGCATCGCCGCCGTCGGGGTGGCGAACCGCTGGCGGTTCCACAGCAGGCGGTGGATGCAAATCGATTTATTCCGACAGCGCACCGTGCCGGGGGTGATCTCGATCGAACAACCCGACGGTTGATCCATGATGCCGATCTGCGAATCGGACGGCGCCGGACGCTTATAAGACTGGATCGGGCAGCTTCGTCAGGTAAATATTGCGGACCGCCCCGGTCGTGACCCAGGTGGCAATGCCCAGCGGCTGGCAGAGGTCCATCTCGGCCCGGATGTCGATCCTCCGGTCGGTCGTGTCGAGGTCCACGAGTTGTTCCCCGTCGAGCCATGCCGTGATGCGACCGGGAACAACACGCAGGCGCACATGGTACCACGTCTGCTTCTTGAACGAATAGAAGGTCGTCGTCGGGTTCTCGGAGGCATCGTAGTAGTCGATCGTGGACAGACCGCACAGGGTGCCCCCCCAGCCGCCAAGGACGAGGGTGCACGGCTTGTCGGCGACCGGGAACGTCAGGGCGCAGAAGAAATCGGTCCCCTCGACGCGCATCGCTTCGAGCGTGATCTCGTAGTTCATGCGAATGACCGGACCGGTCCAGGTGATCCCGGTGGCATAGCTGCCCATCTCCAGGTAGACGGCGCCGTCCTTGACATACACGTCACCCTGTCCGCCGAAATCCGTCACCTTCCATTGGCCGAGGCTCTGCCCGTCAAAGAGCGGCACCTGCTCGCCGGGCCCCAGATCGAGAATCCCTTTCGGAGCGTCCTCGGGCGTTCCCACCGCTGGGACGGCCACCTCCTCTTCAACGGCCCGCGCCGCTACGTCCGCCTCGTCGGAGGATCCGGGCGCCGGGTCGGGGCCCGAACAGGGGCACCGGCAGCCGGACAGCAATATCGCCAGAATCGACAGAGTCAGAACCAGGGCGGCCCAGCATGATGGAGGCCAGGATTCAGTCCGAGAACTCCCCTTCGACACGTTCGTCTGCTGCAGCGAAACCATATTGTCCTCCTGACAGTCCAAATTCGTTTGGAGCAGCGTACGCGAAACGGTACAATTATACAAGCGCAATTGATCGGCAAAGCGATGTCTCCGAGGACGATGAAACACGCAAGACAGGAGAACCCCCGGCCGATAAGGAACGTATTAGCATACACTTAGCGAGCGCCATCGGCATGTCGCCGGTTCAGGCGTCTCGCGGATGGTGGGGTATCGCCTCTTTGGTGCAGGCAACCGAGAAAGGCCAATGAAGAAGATCGTTTTGATCGCGGCTGTTCTGCTGACGGTGGCCCAGACCGCCGCTTTCGCACAGGGAGCACGTCTGGCCAATGCCGGCAAGGCGGGGCTCTACGTGCGGTCGCTCGACGAGGTCCTGCGTCTCCAGGACGACGAGATGGACCTGGCGACGGCCGCGCTAATCGCGTCGGAGTACTGGAGCGATTTCGTTCATGGCCGCCGGTATATCGAACAGCTCGACGCCATAGCCCATGAGATTCGCAGTCGGCTTCGACAGCAGCGTCTTGGGGTCAACTATCGCGCCATTCCGATCATCAACGACTACCTGTTCAACGAGCTTGGCTTCAAGGCCATCCCCCATGCCGACGACCCGAACGACCTGTTCCTGCACTCGGTCATGGACCGACGACAAGGCTATTGCCTGAGCCTGTCGGTGCTCTACCTGTCCGTGGCCGAGCGTCTGGGGCTGAAGGTCTACGGCGTGGTCGTTCCGGGACACTTCTTCATCCGGTTTGATGATGGCCGAACCCAATTCAACATCGAGACGACCAGCGGCGGCGCCACGCCCCCCGACCAGCACTACATCGAGAAGTTCAAGGTCCCCAACAACCGCGTCCCGACCATCTATATGAAGAATCTGACCAAGCAGCAGACCCTCGGCTGCTTCTTCAACAACCTGGGGACCGTCTACAACGATATCGGGGACACAGAGACCGCCATGCTCGCTCTCGAACGCGCCGTAGCGATCAACCCCACGTTGTCGGAATCGCGCGCCAACCTGGGAAACGTCTATCTGCAGAGGGGCCGAACCGAGGATGCGCTGCGTCAGTATCAGGCGGCTCTTGATCTCAACCCCAACGACGCCAAGGCCTACCACAATCTGGCAAACGGATACGTCGAGTTCGACCGTCTGGACTACGCGGTTTCCTCCTACCGCCAGGCACTTGCGCTCGACCCGAACCTCGTCGACGCCCACCGCGGGCTGGCTCTGGTTTACGCCCGCATCGAGAAACACCTCGAAGCGGCGCATGAGTTGAAGCAAGCCGTACGCATCGCGCCGCAAAACGCCGATGTCCGCAGCCAACTCGGCGACTTGTATTATCGAGCGGGCAACTATCGCGATGCCCTCTCGGAGTACCAGACAGCCCTCGGCCTTGACCGAAGCTCGGCGGAGAATCGCTACAGACTGGCGCAGTGCTACCGCCAACTCGGTCAGAGAGCAAACGAGATACGAGCCTACAAGGATGCTCTGTCGCTGAATCCGAACATGCTCGGGGCGCTGGTCGATCTGACCAATGCATATGTCGATCAACAGGACTTCACTTCGGCATTGCCCTATTGCCAGCGGGCCGTTGCGATGGACCCGGAGAACCCGACGATCCACGCACAACTGGGGGACCTGTACGGTCGCATGGATGACATGGAGAAATCGATTGCATCGTTTCGCCGAGCCCTGGCGATCAAGCCCGATTATGCGGAGGCCTACTGCGGCCTTGCTCTGACATATCAGAAAACCCATCAGCTCGCAGAGGTTGTCACGGCATATGAGTCGGCGCTGAAGGTTCAGCCAAACATGTTGATGGCACTGGTGAATCTCGGCAATACGCACTTCGGCCAGGGCGACTATGATTCGGCCATCAGCTACTACCAGCGGGCCATTGCCGTCCGGCCGAACGATGCCTCGATCCAACACAATCTTGGAGCAGCCTACTCCAACAAGAACGATTACGTCCAGGCCGCCCAGGCGTACCGCCAGGCCGTCACCCTCGATCCCAAGTTTGGCGACGCTCATTACGGACTGGCTTGCAGTCTCTATATGCTTCAGCAGTATGACCTTGCATGGAGCCACCTGAACACGGCCAGACAGCTTGGCACAAACGTCCCGGACGCTCAGATCCGTGCCATGCAGAGCAAGGCGAAACGTCCGTGAGGCTTTCGCATGAGAGGCCGAATGGTGATTCCCGACATGCTGTTGTGACGACACGGCGCATATCCATATGACCGAGGTGGAGCGTACAAGAAACAAGCCGGTGATCGGGATCATTGGGGGCATCGCCTCCGGCAAGAGCGCTGTGGCCGCGGCATTCGGCCGGCTCGGTGCGGCCGTCGTGGATGCCGACGCCCTTGCCCGCGAAGCTCTCGATATGCCGGCCATCCGCGATGCCATCGTCGCACGATTCGGCCCTGGCATCCTGGGCGACGCCGGACAGATCGACCGCCGGGCCTTGGCGGAGGTCGTGTTTGCCGGCGCGGCCGATCTCGCCGCCTTGAACCGAATCGTCCATCCGTTCGTGCTTCGACGGGCCGAAGCGTTGATCGCCCAATACCGGCAGGACCCGGCCGTCAAGGCGGTGGTGCTCGATATGCCCCTGCTCATCGAGGTGGGCTGGGCCGACCGATGCGACCGGATCGTGTTCGTCCGCTGCGACCGCGCCGTCCGGATGGAGCGGGCTCGGCGGGGTCGATCCATGGACGAACGGACGGTCGAAATTCGCGAAAATTTTCAGATTTCTCTGGACACCAAAGCGGCCCTTGCCGATAATACTATAGACAACAACTCTGACTTCTCGGCACTAGTCAGGCAAGTCGAATTTATCTTCTCTGAGATGACTTAAAAAGAGTTGGCGTGGTTCGTTCAAGGAGTGCGTGTGTTGGTGTTGTCCCCTTGAGCGGCAGGCACGAGATCACCCGTTTCTTGGCTCCCATCCCGTAGAACCACGAGAGAGAAGGTCGTCCACATTGACAAGAGGGGTGTTGCCCGCATCTGTGGGGACAGGTTCCCACCTGCACAACCCGGGGTTTGGGTAACCGCAAAACGCGTGTGTGCAAAAGGAGCAGTCATGGCCAAGGCCAAAATGACCAAAAAACGGAAGACAAAGAAGAAGCCGGCGCCCAATCAGGATGTGGCGGCGGTGCAGGCGGAAGACATGGAGGCGGCCTCTGCGGCGACGGCGACCGCCGAGGGGACCGTGTCCAGCGAGGGAGCCGAGCTGCTCGATGAGGAATCGACGCACGCCAAGTATGAACGGATCAAGAAGGGCAACCTCTACCTGACGGACCTCCAGAAGCTCACCGTGGCCGATCTACACGAGATCGCCAAGAACGAGGGGATCACCGAATACAGCGCCCTGAAGAAGCAGGATCTGATCTTCCGCATCCTCAAGGAACGGATTCGCCAGACCGGTCTGATGTACGGCGAGGGCGTCCTCGAGGTCCTGCCGGACGGTTACGGCTTCTTGCGCAACCCGAGCTATAACTACCTGTCGTCCTCCGATGACATCTACGTTTCGCCGTCACAGATTCGCCGATTCGGCTTGCGGACCGGCAATGTCGTATCAGGACAAATACGACCCCCAAAGGACTCAGAGAAGTACTTTGCCCTGCTGCGCGTCGAAGCGATCAATTTCGAGAACCCCGACCTGCTCGCCGACAAGGTTGTGTTCAGCGACCTGACGCCGCTGCACCCCGAAGACCGCCTGATCCTGGAGACCGGGACGGACGAGCTGAGCATGCGAATCATCGACATCGTCACTCCAGTGGGCAAGGGCCAGCGCGGCCTGATCGTCGCCCCGCCCCGTACCGGCAAGACGATTCTGCTCCAGAAGATGGCCAACGCCATCACGCAGAACCACCCGGAAGCCAAGCTCATCGTCCTGCTGATCGACGAGCGCCCGGAAGAAGTCACCGAGATGGCTCGAAAGACCGCCCCGGACGTCGAGGTCATCAGTTCGACCTTTGACGAGCCGGCGTCGCGCCACTGCCAGGTGGCCGAGATCGTGATCGAAAAGGCCAAACGACTCGTCGAGTATGGCCAGGATGTGGTCATCCTGCTCGATTCCATCACGCGTCTGGCCCGTGCGTACAACAACGAGACGCCCCACTCCGGCCGCATCCTGACCGGCGGTGTGGACGCCGGCGCCATGCAGATGCCCAAGAAGTTCTTCGGCGCCGCCCGTAACGTTGAGGAAGGCGGCTCGCTGAGCATCTTCGCCACCGCCCTGATCGACACCGGCTCCAAGATGGACGAGGTGATCTTCGAGGAATTCAAGGCCACCGGCAACATGGAACTGCACCTGGATCGACGCCTGGTCGACCGACGGGTCTACCCGGCCATCGACATCAGCCGCAGCGGGACGCGACGGGAAGAGTTGCTGCTCGATCCAAAAGAGCTGGAACTCGTTTATCGCCTGCGGAGGGTCCTGAGCGACCTGAACCCGGTCGAGGCGGTCGAGCTGCTCAAGAATCGACTCTCCAAGACGCGGAGCAACGCCGAGTTCCTCATGACCATGAATCTGGATTAGCCCAGACTTCGAGGCCGTCGCCGGATGGCGGGGGCATCGGGCCCTTTACACCGGGGCCTCTGAAAGATAACATGAGATCCGGCAGGCGTGGGCCTGCCGGATTTTTTTGTTCGCGTCTTTGAGTCGGGAGCCACATGGCAGAGCAGTTGGACAAAGTCTACGATCCACAGACCGTCGAACAACAGGTCAACGCGCTCTGGGGTTCAACGCCGTATTTTCATCCGGATCCGGCCGTCACCGCCGACGGGGCAACGTACACGATCGTCATCCCGCCGCCCAACGTCACGGCCGCCCTGCACCTGGGCCACGCCCTGAACAACACCCTGCAAGACGTGCTGATCCGCTTCCGCCGGATGCAGCAGCGCAAGACGCTCTGGATGCCCGGAACCGATCACGCGGGCATCGCCACGCAGACCGTGGTCGAGAAGCGTATCCTTGCCGAGGAGGGCAAGCGGCGCACCGACTTCGCGCGGGATGATTTCGTCGCCAGGGTCCAGGCCTGGAAGGACGAGTACGAGGCAACCATCATCGGCCAGCTCAAGGCGATGGGGTGCTCCTGTGACTGGTCGCGCACGCGGTTCACGATGGACGAGGTCTGCGCCAAGGCCGTGCGGGCCAACTTCTTCAACCTCTTCAAGGACGGACTGATCTATCGCGGCAAGCGTCTGGTCAACTGGGACCCGGCCACACAAACCGTTCTGGCTGACGATGAGGTCGAGCACGAGACGGTCCACGGCCATTTCTGGTATCTGCGCTATCCACTCGTCGAACCTGTGGAAATCCCACGTGGCGAGGGCGTCTCGCCCTTGTGTTCTGTGACGTATTTGACGGTGGCGACGACGCGACCGGAGACGATGCTGGGCGATACGGCCGTCGCGATGAACCCGAACGATCCGCGCGCCAAGTACCTGGTCGGCAAGCATGTTCGGCTGCCCATCGTCGGGCGGATCATTCCGATCGTCGCCGACGAGCACGTCGTTCTGCCCAACCCCGAAAGCGAGGACGAGAAGGCCCGGTTCTCGACGGGCTTCCTCAAGGTCACCCCCGCCCATGATCCCGACGACTGGGCCATCGGGCAACGGCACAATCTCGATGTCATCAATGTGATGGCCCCTGACGGCTCGATCAGTGACAAGCACGGCTGGGCCGATGCGACCGAGCCGGAGGCGCAGAACCTGCTTGGCATGGACCGGTTCGAAGCCCGTGAAGCGATCGTCGAATGGTTCCGCCAGGAGGGCCTGCTGGAAGACGTGCGCGAATACACGCACGAGGTGGGCCACAGCTATCGCAGTCACGTGCCCATCGAACCGTATCTGTCCGACCAGTGGTACATCGCGGTCAAGAAGCCGATCGAGCATCTGGCCGCCAGGTTCGGCGATAGCCTGATCGAAGGGACCGACGTCTCCGTCAACTCCTTGGCGGGCCTGGCGCTCAAGCCCCTGCTCGACGGGCGCCTCCGCTTCATCCCGGAACGCTATGGCAAAACGTATCAGACGTGGCTCGAGAACCTCCGCGACTGGCCGATCAGCCGCCAACTCTGGTGGGGCCACCGCATCCCGGTTTGGTCAAAGCCCGGCGACGATGTCACGCTTCCCAACGGTCTTGCCGACAGCGTCTTCTCGGTTGCAGGGCAATCCGACGAGGGGCCTGTCACGTTTGTCTGCGTCGCACCAGGCCATGAGGATGTCGAATCGAGGCTCGAAGTCGAGGGCTGGAGTCGTGACAGCGACGTGCTGGATACGTGGTTCAGCTCGGCGTTGTGGCCGTTCAGCACGCTGGGCTGGCCGGACGAGACGCCGGAGATGAAGGCCTTCTATCCGGGCGACGTCCTGTGCACCGCGAGAGAGATCATTACGCTGTGGGTCTCGCGCATGGTGATGATGGGCCAGTACTGCGCCGGCGACATTCCCTTCCGCGACGTGTACATCCACGCGATGATCCAGGACGGCGAAGGACGCAAGATGTCCAAGAGTCTGGGCAATGGAATCGACCCGCTCGTCGCCATCGACAGCCACGGCGCCGACGCGATGCGGTTCACCCTGGCCAGCATGACCACCGACACGCAGGACATCCGCATGCCCGTGGCGCCGATGACGCTGCCGGATGGAAGACAGGTCAACACTTCGCCCAAGTTCGACGTCGGCCGCAACTTCTGCAACAAGCTCTGGAACGCCTCGCGTTTTGCGATGATGAACCTCGACGGATTCGAGCCGACCCAGTTCGATACCGACGACCTGGACGTTATCAGCCGATGGATCCTGTCTCGCCTGGCCGCCACGGAGGCGGACGCCACCGCCGCCCTGGAGGCCTTCAAGTTCAGCGAGCCGCTGGCGCTGCTCTATCGTTTCTTCTGGAACGATTTCTGTGACTGGTATCTCGAGTGGGTCAAGTTCAGCATGCGCGACGAGACCCGCCGGCCCATTGCCCAGAACGTTCTGGCGTTCGTCCTGGACCGCACTCTGCGATTGCTGCATCCGTTTGTGCCATTCATCACAGAGGGCATCTACCAAAAACTCAACGAACTGGCCCCCGCCAGAGGACTCGGGAGCATCGCCGCCGGCGACGGCTCGGAGGCCCTGACGGTCGCCCAGTGGCCCAAGGGGCTCGACGGACTCGTCAACGCCGACGTAGAGGAGCAGATCCGCCTCGTGCAGGAGACCATCCGCGCGATCCGCGACATCCGGAACAAGTACAACAAATCGAGCGAAGTGCTGGCGGCTTCGGCAGCCGCGCCGAACGCCACCGCTGAGATTCTCAACGCCAATGCCGATTTGATCTGCCAACTGGCCAACCTGAATTCGTTCCAGGCGGCCGAGGGGGCGGCCAAGCCGAACAACGCCGCCACCACCATAGTAGAAGGGAAGCAGGTCTTCGTGCATGATGTGATCGATCCGGCCGCGGAACGGGCTCGTCTCGACAAACAGAAGCAGGAGATCCAGCAGGCCAAGAAGGCCGTGGAAGGCAAGCTGGCCAACGAGAATTTCGTGAGCCGGGCCAAGCCGGAGGTCGTCGCCCAGGCCAGAGAGAGGCTCACGCAGCTTCAGGAGCAGTTGCAGGCGGTGGAGACACACCTGGCGGAACTGGGCGGCTGACCCGACGAAGGGAGATGCAAGATGGACGTGGAAGTTGAACTGTCACGAATCATCATCAATGAGACGTCCGACCAGCAGATCATCGTCCTGAAGGAGCGGCACGGCGAGCGGGCCTTCCCCATCGTGATCGGCATCGTGGAGATCTTCGCGATCGACCGTCGGCTCAAAGGGATTACCCCCCCACGTCCGATGACGCACGACCTTCTGGCCAGCGTCATCGACGGCCTGGGAGCAACGATCGATCGAATCGTGATCGACGATTTGAGAGACCACACCTTCTACGCCAAGATCTATCTCCGGCTGAACGGGCGCACCGTCACGATCGACTCGCGTCCTTCCGATGCCATTGCTCTGTGTGCGGCGATCAAGGCACCGATCTTTGTAGCCGATCACGTTTTCGACAAGACGAGTCAGTAAACAGCGTCGCGATCACCAGCAGTCCGACCGCAATGCACAGCATCGCATCGGCCACGTTGAATGTGTGCCAATGCCGGCCCGGCCAGTAGACCACATCGATGAAATCGCGGACCCGCCCGTCGTTGAACGCCCGGTCATATAGATTTCCGCACACCCCAGCCGCAAACAGACCCAAGGCAATCTGAACGATTCGCTGTCGTGCCGAGCCAAACAGGAAGACGCCCAGAATGATCAGCAGAGCCACCGTGGACACGCCGACCAGAAAGGCCTGCCGCCCGGAGGCAATGCCGAAAGCGGCGCCGTCGTTCAGCGCCAGTCGAAACGTCAGGATGCCACGGATGATCGTCCGACTTTGGTCGGGTTCGTCGCGCAGCGCCGCAAACACAGCCTGTTTCGTCCAGAGATCCAACAACAGCCCCGCCGTCGCAATCGGCCAGAAGATCAGATGCGCAAATCGATCGGGCAATCCTTCCCGACAAGATTCCCAGAGCCCTTGACGTGGGGCTACCTCCCCCTGCTGTTGCTGTGTCGTCGCTGGTTCAGTCATTCAGTCCTCGCAGTGGATCCGTCGTGAGTGCATGTTCCTTGATCAGCTTCTCCAGCCAGTCCCGCCTCGGCTGATCGGGATTGATTGCCAATGAGTGCCGCCAATGCCGCAGCGCCGCCGCCCGCCATGTCTCGTCAGCGGTGCGCTGCGCCTTGACCATGCAGGCGACCCCCAGTCCTCGGTAGGCCTCCCAATCGCCCGCGTCACTCGCGACCGCTCTCTCGTACGTCGCGATCGCCCGGTCAGCCTCGCCAAGCTTCAGAAGGCAGTACCCAAGAGCGCGGAAGGCACCGGGCTGGTCGGGCTGAGCCTGAATCACGCCAAGCAGCACGTCCCTGGCCCGCTCGTATTGCCCGCCCTTCATGTGTGCCAGCGCCAACGCCAGCGCCACCTCTGAACGCCCGGGATCGCTCTCAAGCAACTCCCGGTACGTCCGGGCGGCCTGCTCGTAGTCCTTCTGCTCCTCGTAGACTCTGGCGAACAGGCGCAGAACCTCGTCAGACTCCGGATCGATCTGCCGCGCCGACTCACAGTGGCCCAACGCCTGCATTGCGCGGCCGGCGTTCAGATAGCACTGCGCCGCCCCCAACTGTGCGGCCAGATTCTCCGTATCCAGTTCTCCCGCCCGCGCAAAGGCCTGGGCCGCTTCGCGGAATCGGCCCAGTGTCTGATAGGCAGTCGCCAAGTCCATGTGGTCCTGAAATGACCACGGGTCAAGGGCGGCCGCCTTCCTGAAGGACCCGGCAGCCAACTCGAACTCGTTCAACACCAGATACGCTTTGCCCAATTCCGAGTAGGCGAGTGCAAAATCGGGGTCCTGAGCCACAACGGCCTTGAGTTGCCGGACCGCCGACTCATCCTGGCCCAACTCGCGGAGCAGAACCGCGTCGAGATACAGGTCCACCGGTGGCTGCCGTGCCGAACAGCCGAGAACCAGGCATATCCCCAGCACCGCCATGCCAGACCAAGCCAAGATCCCCCTGTCATTTCCCTCAAGCACGCGCCGGCAGCCTTTCCCAATCCTGCGAGGCCCGCAACCGCTCATCCTGACGATCACGTTTCCCGTCGAAGATCGGATTATACCAAACCCCCGCGGCTTGTCAAAACCCCCAGATCCCACAAAACCACCGCCTTGCAGCGGAACGGAAATGTTTGACAGGAGGGTGAGCGCCCCGTATGGTATGGGATTGCTCTGGTTTCGGTACGCACTGGGACGAGGCTGTGCCTCGTCTCTGTTGTTATGGATTGAAAGGTGTTCTTCCCATGGCGAAAGAAAAGGCCACGATTGCGAAAAGACCCTGCGTTCTGATCATACGCGATGGCTGGGGGTTCAACCCCGACGCCGGCGAAGACGACTACAACGCCGCTCGGCAGGCCCACACGCCGACCGATGACATGCTGATGGCCGACTATCCCCATTGTCTGATCCATACATACGGCGAATATGTCGGGCTGCCCGATGGGACGATGGGCAACAGTGAGGTAGGCCACCAGAACATCGGCGCCGGACGGACGGTGCCTCAGGAGTCCGTTCGCCTGACCCACGCGATACGCGACGGGTCGTTCTTCCAGAACGAGGAGTTCCTGAAGCTCGTCAGGTTCGTCAAGGAGCACAAGGGCAAAGTTCATCTGATGGGCTTGTGCAGCGATATCGGCGTCCATTCGCTGCTCGGACACCTTTACGGCCTGCTCGAACTGGCCAAGAGAAATGACCTGACCGACGTGTTCATCCATGCGTTCATGGACGGTCGGGATTCCCCCCCCGACAGCGGCCTAGGGTATATCCAGGACGTCGAGAAGAAGGCGGCCGAAATCGGCGTGGGCAAAATCGCTACGGTCATGGGACGATTCTACGCCATGGACCGCGACAGCCGATGGGACCGCGTCCAGAAGGCCTATGAGTGCCTGCGGAGCGGCAAAGGGCTCAAAGCCCCCAGCGCACCGGATGCCGTCAAGAGCAGCTACGACAGGGACATCACCGATGAGTTCATCGAGCCAACCTGCATCGTCAATGAGGACCATGAGCCGCTGGCGACCATCGACGACGGCGACGGCGTCATCTTCTTCAACTTCCGGGGCGACCGACCCCGCGAACTGACCCGGGCGTTCGTGGACCCGGATTTCAAGGAGTTCGTTCGAACGACGCTTCCGGACATCTGCTTCGTCTGCATGACCGAGTACGACGCCAGCATCCCCGTGGCGGTGGCATTTCGCAAGCCTCCCAAGATGAAGAACATCCTCGCCGCCTATTGGAGCGAACTGGGCCTCAAACAGTTCCGCTGCGCCGAGACCGAGAAGTACGCTCACGTGACGTTCTTCTTCAACGACTACACGGAGAAGCCCTTCAAGGGCGAAGACCGCCAGATCGTCCCGTCGCCAAAGGTGCGCACGTACGATCTCAAGCCGGAGATGAGCGCCCGCGAGGTCGCCAACGTCGTGTTGGAGAGGCTCGACTCCGACAAGTACGATGTGATGGTCGTCAACTTCGCCAACCCTGACATGGTCGGTCATACCGGCGATCTCGCTGCCGCGATTCAGGCGGCCGAGACGGTCGATGAATGTGTGGGGAAGATCCTCGATAAGGTCAAGAGCATGGGCGGCGTCGCTGTCGTCACGGCCGATCACGGCAATTTCGAGAAGATGATCGACGGCAGCCCGAACAGCCCGCATACCGCGCACACCGTCGGTGACGTCCCACTGATCGTCTTCGACGACCGCTACCTGGGCCGAACGCTGCGACAAGGCGGGACGCTGGCCGACATCGGACCGACGATGCTGGAGATCATGGGGCTG
>JAAYBA010000593.1 GCA_012719085.1 Planctomycetota bacterium | reverse complement strand
TCCGCACGGCCTCGGAGTAGTACGGCGAGTCCGCGTTGTTGTAGGTCAGCGGCATCGACTGCTTGCCGCTGCGAACGATCGTCTTCTCGGCGAACGGGGTCTGGAGGTGGCCGACGGTCGAGCCGGTATTGTTGACCCAGCCGTCGAGCCAGGTATCAAAGATCGCTTCGCCGGCGTCGATGTCGTCGGTGTAGCTCTCGAAGCCCTCGATCAGGGCATACTCCTGCGTCGTATAGCTCCAGACCGGACCGGCCCAGAGCGAGTCATCGCCGACCTCGTCCACCCTCCAGTAGTAGGTGGCGCCGAATTCAAGCGTTGCCGGCGTAAAACTGGCCCCGGCGGCGTTGCCGGCAAGAGACAGGGCCTCCGGATCCGTACCGAGATAAACCTCGTGGGACGTCGCTTCCCGACCGGCGCGCCAAGCCAGAGCACTGGCGACCTCCACCTCCGTAGCGCCGTCGGCCGGCTGCGGCTGTCGCGCAGAGACGGGAACGTAGAAGAAGCGGACTTCGCTGAGCCCGTACTGAGGGATCGAGCCCCAGTTGCTGTTGGCGGTCAGACGAACGAACCTGGCCGCCACGCCCGCCAGGTCCACGGTCGTATTGTGGGCATATCCCGTCTTGGCCGTCGAGCGGGCGAACTGCACTTCGTCGAGTACGGTCCACTCGACGCCGTCGCTGGAGACCTCGATGGTCACATCCTTCAATCCGAACCCAAGCACCAGGTCGAACTCGACGTTGTAGTTCCAGACCCACATCTCGTGAAGCTTGAAGACCTGGTCGAACTCGTACTGAATATAGACGGGTTCGCCCCCAACGGGCAGCCCCAACCACATCTCGTCCGCACGAGTCGAGTGCGTGTCGGCGGCGTCCAGCCCGGAGCCGTTGATCGTGTTCTCCGGCCCTGACATCTCCTCCGAGGTGGCGTTGCTTGTGGCGACGATGTTCTGGATCGGATAGGCGAACGGTTCGGTCGTAAAGTTCCAGACATCACCCTTGAAGATCGTAAAATCGGGGGCCGCATTGACCTCATCGATCCGCCAATAATAGGTGGTCCCAAACGCGAGCGGCTCGGGCGGATCGAAGGCCGTGGCCGTCTGGCTCTGGCTGACGAGCACACCCAGCGGATTGCTCCGACCGGCCATGTTGACGTCCTCGAACGACTCGCCCAGGTACACATCGTGCGTGACGGCGAACTTACCGGCCGACCAGCCGAGTACAACGTCACGGAGCACATCGCTCGCCTCTTTTTCGGGAACGGGATTCGCGGCCAATTCGGGTCCGCCGCCCAGCATGATCTCGATCAACTCCTTGGGCGTCAGACAGTGGTTGTACATTCGGACATCATCGATGCCACCGATCCAGTCGCAGCCCCAGCCGTCCGAGCCAATCAGAACGGGGGCGGGACTGCTGGTGATCGCGCCCATGGCTGTCGAATCGGTCTCCACTGCGTCGAGATAACATTTCAAGGTCTGGCCATCGTGGGTACAGGCAATGTGACACCATTCGTCCTTTTCCAGGTTCTGGCCGACGAAGGCCCACGCTCGGGGCGAAGTATTGAACGTGAACGCCATATAGGGTTGCGTCGCACCCCACCCGTATCGCACCTGGAAACTCCAACTGGGGTTGGCCGTGCTCAGTGCCTTGGCCATCGGCGCCGTTTCGGTGCCTTGGCCCTCCGGATCGTCGGCTCCCGGTCGGATCCACAATGCGATGGAAATCAGACTGGTGATGTCCAGACTCGCACCCGAACCGCAGTTGATGTAGTCTCCGCCGCCGCCGGCCGCACCGAGGCCGTGGAACTCCAGGGCCTTGCCGACGACGCCGGCGATCGGCGTGGGATTCCCGACAATGGTCCCGTCATTGCCGTTTCCGGATGAGTCCAGGATCGCACCGGCGCCCTCGTCCAGTTTCCAGTGCCCCACCAACTCCCCCATGGCCGCTCCCGTCAGCCCCAGCACACAGAGAACGGCCCACCAACAAACGAGTCTCTTGCCCATGATCTTCCTCCTTTCCAGAACCTTGTGCAACTGCTGCAACGCAATACACAAACACACCGATCCGCACCAGGGACCTCCGTCGGCGCAGACCGAGAGCTACCGGCCTCAGACTTCGATGGAAAAGATTGAGCGTGATCTGACGAACGGTGAAACAATGTCCATGACGGCCTCACTCCTGCCAGAACCATTCGACCGCACGATGACAGCCCGGCAGAATCCTGAGCAGCGGCCGTACCATACAGACACCATCCGCACACCCCGATCCTGCCTCATGCGGGACGAGACCCCGCTGGCACCGGGCGATGGACCTCCAAACACTCCTATGTTGTACCATATCCGGGGGCAGGGGGCAATGCTATTTCCTGGTGGGTTTTATCCGTGTCCATGGCCGCCTTGTCATGGCGAGCCTAGAGCGGCCGTGAGATGGCAAGAGGCGGTCCGGCTATGGCGGCGGGGTCTTGAACGGCCAGCCGTACTTCTCGAACCCGTCGAACTCGGTATCGGAATAATCCGCCTGGTTGTCGATGGTCTTCAAGCCGGACCGGACCTTCTCCACGTGGGCATCGACGAAAACCGCATTGACGGTGCCCCCATTCCAGTCGCTGCGCTTGGCGCCGTGGAAGGTCCCGAACCAGTCCCGACCGTCCGGGCAGAGGGCATTGTCGTTCAGCACGTTGCTGCAGCCCGGCCGCGTCCACATGTTCTCCTCGGAGAAAAAGAACACCTCGCTCTTGGCGCGGGGTGCCGTATCGGGTTCATCGCTTGCCTCCTTCTGCCCCAGCCGGGGCCCGTCAGCCAGCAATCTCGTCCCAAACACGCACAGACACGGAGACTGTGCAGACCTGGTTCTATCTCGGACCCCCTGTCTTCTGCAAACAGAATCCACGCGATTTCGCCGGGCGCCATGACCGTTGACAGGGACGGCAACGACCCGTAGGATGCGTACTTCGTTTTTTGGAGCTTTCAAGGACCCTTGCGATGGCAGACGAGAACAAGAAGAACTACCGCGATACGCTGAATTTGCCGCAGACGAGCTTTGCGATGAAGGCCAATCTCGTGCAGCGCGAGCCGCAAATGCGCAAGCGCTGGGCCCAGGAGAACATCTATACGCAGATTCGCGAGGCCCGGCTGGGCGCCCCGCTCTATATCCTGCACGACGGCCCGCCCTACGCCAACGGCGACATCCACATGGGCCACGTCATCAACAAGGTCCTCAAGGACTTCGTCGTCAAGTACAAGACGATGGTGGGCTTCGACGCCCCGTACATCCCCGGCTGGGACTGCCATGGACTGCCCATCGAGGCCAAGGTGATGACCGAACTGGGCGAGAAGGTCCGACAGATGAGCAAGACCGACGTCCGCCGGGACTGCATGAAGTACGCCGGCAAGTACGTCAAGCTCCAGGGCCGCCAGTTCCAGGACCTGGGCGTCTTCGGCGATTTCGAGAACCCCTATCTGACGTTCAAGCCCCAGTACGAAGCGGGCATCCTCGAAGTCTTCGCCACGCTGGTGGAGAAGGGCCTGGTCTACCGCCAGCTCAAGCCGATCCACTGGTCCGTGGGCTGCGAGACAGCGCTGGCCGAGGCGGAACTGGAGTACAAGGACATCGCCTCGCCCAGCATCTTCGTCAACTTCGGCGCGACCGAGGAGACCGTCGCCCGGCTGATCGAACTGGGTCTGGTCGCAGGCGAGCAGGCCAAAGACGCTGAAGTCGCTCTGATGATCTGGACGACCACGCCCTGGACGCTGGCGGCCAACCTGGCGGTGGCGGTCCATCCGCATCTCGAATACGCCAGCCTCTCCTATGAGAAGGACGGACGCAAGTGCGTCTCAATCGTCGCGGCCGATCGCATCGCGGCGGTTGTCGCGGCCGGCGCGCTGACCGAAGGCCAGTACAGCATCAGCGAGACAAAGGTCAAAGGCAGCGAACTCGAAGGGCTCCGCTATCGGCACCCGTTCGTCGAGATCAACCCGACCGACAAGGACGCCTACATGGTGATCCTCGCCGAATACGTGACCACCGAAGACGGCACAGGTCTCGTGCACACCGCGCCCGGCCACGGCCAAGAGGACTATGTCTCCGGCCAGCGGTACAACCTGGCCATCTACTCGCCTGTGAAAGACGACGGCTGCTATGACGAGACCGTCCCCGACTGGCTGCGCGGCAAGAACGTCCTGACCGTGGACAAACTGGTCAACGAGCGCCTGGCGCAACTGGGCCGGCTCTTCGCCCAGCGCGAGATCGTGCACAGCTACCCCCACTGCTGGCGGAGCAAGGGCCCGGTGATCTTCCGTGCGACTGAGCAGTGGTTCGTCGGCGTGGACAAAGAGTTGCCCGACACCGGGCGGAACCTCCGCGCGATGGCGATGGACGCTGTCGAGCAGGTCCGCTGGATTCCGGCGTGGGGCCAGAAGCGGATCGCGGGCATGCTCGAATCGCGGCCCGACTGGTGCATCAGCCGGCAGCGAAGCTGGGGTCTGCCGATCCCCGTCTTCGTCATGCCCGACGGGCAAACGCTGCTGACGAAGGAGTCGGTGATGGCGGTGGCCGCGCACGTCGGCGAGCACGGCTCCAATAGCTGGTTCACCAGTTCGCCTCGTGAGATTCTGGGCGACGATTTCGCGCTGCCGGAGGGGTTCGACCTCGACCAGCTCCAGAAAGAAGAGAACATCTTCGATGTGTGGTTCGAGTCGGGCTGTAGCTGGTACAGCGTCGCGGCGGCCGCCGGCTGGCCGGTGCCGGTCGATCTCTATCTCGAAGGCTCCGATCAGCATCGCGGCTGGTTCCAGCTTTCGCTGCTGCCGGCCCTGGGCGCCACGGGCAAGCCCCCTTTCAAGAGCGTCCTGACGCACGGCTTCACCGTCGACGAGAAGGGCATGAAGCAGTCCAAATCGCTGGGCAACTATGTCAATGCCCAGGACGAAATCACCAAGTACGGATCCGATATCCTCAGGCTGTGGGTCGCCAGCGTCAACTACCAGGAGGACGTCCGCTGCAACGACGAGCTGATCGGCCGCACCCAGGACGCCTATCGCAAGATCCGCAACACGTTGCGTTACCTGCTCGGCAACATCGACGGCTTCGAGCCGGCCCTCGACGCGATCGAATACGACCGCATGTTCGAGATCGACAAGTGGGCGATGTGTCAGTTGCAGAGACTGATCGCCGATGTCACCGAGTCCTACGAGAATTTCGTATTTCATCGCGCCTTCTCGCTGCTGTACAACTTCTGCACGGTCGAGATGAGCAGCATCTACATGGACGTGCTCAAGGACCGGATGTACTGCGACGCCTACGACAGCCTGAGCCGCCGCAGCGGGCAGACCGTGATGTACGAGATCCTCAGCGCACTCGTGCGGATGCTGGCGCCGATCCTGGCGCACACAGCCGAAGAGGCGTGGGAGGCGATGCCGTTCAAGCCTCAGGACTGCGCCAGCGTGCATCTGGCGAATATGCCGAAGGTCGATGCCACGATTGATTATGCCGGTCAACAGGCCAGGTGGCAGAAGATCATGACGCTGCGGGACGAGGTCCTGCGGGCGCTCGAAGGGCTCCGTCAGGACAAGACCATCGCCAGCAACCAGGAGGCAACCGTGACGATGCGATGCACCGACGAAGACGCAGCGGCGATCGAGGCCTTCGGCGTCGAGGCGTTCGCGGCCCTGTGCATCGTCAGCGAGGTGACGCTCGAACGATCCGCCGAAACGACCACCGTCGCCGCCGCCAGGAGCCCGCACGCCAAGTGCCAGCGCTGCTGGAACTACTGGCCCACCGTCGGCGCCGACGCCGCCCGTCCCGATCTCTGTCAGCGCTGCGCGACGGTCGTCGCTTCCGCGTAGACTGGAGGCTGGAGGCTGGAGACCGGAGAAAGAGCTACTGTTTGCGCAGGGCGCGGAGCAGGCCATTGAGCACCTTGGACGTCTCGGCGGCGAGGGCGGACACGGGCATCTGCTCGCGGCGGTCCAGATATCCCAGGCGGCTGGCGAGCGACACCTGGTACTCGAGTTCCCGCGCTGAGCCGTAGGCGATGTCCAGAAAGCGGAGGTAGTCGGACTGCGAATGGCGTGCGCAACCCTCGACGATGTTGGAAGCAACTGAGACCGCCGCACGCCTCAATTGTGCCGCCAAGCCAAACACTTCCTCTTTGGGGAATGCCTTCGTGGCCTTGTAGACACAGAGAGCCAATTGATCCGCCAGTTCAAACGCCCGCAACTTCGTGTGATCGCGCATTCTCACTCCCTCCGCGCCCCCCAGACCCATCAATCAGGCAAAACGAACGCCCTTGCCGCTCCCGTACCACGGCGTGAATACCCAAGCCCTCCCCCAGACTCACCTCCGGTCTGCAGTCTCCGGCCTCCAGCCTGTCACCC
>JAAYBA010000592.1 GCA_012719085.1 Planctomycetota bacterium | reverse complement strand
TGCAGCGAGGATCGACCCGGCTGAACCAGGCGAAGCGACGCTCGCGGTCGGCCCGGTCGTGGATCAGGTAATGGAAGTGCACCAGACGCCAGCGGTCGATGCGGACGAATTGCGCCTGCTGGGCCGGGCTGAACTCGTGGTGGATCACGCCGCTGTTGGCCCCGGACAGCGGAAACACGTAGCGCAGTTTCGGCTCGTTGCGAAACAATCGCGGAATCCACGTCGTCTCGAACAGGGGCGTGCTGACGTAGCGTAACGGATCGACCGAACAGACCCACCACCGACGGATGGCAAACCCCAACTCGCTGGAACGCCCCAGTAAGGGACGAATCGCCTCGGCGAACTCCTCGCAGATCACCTCATCCTCGTCCAGTTCGAGAATCCACGTCCCTGACGCATGATCGAAGCCGAAATTCTTCTGGGCCGCGAAGTTGCCGTCGAACGGACGATGCACATACCGACACTGCGGATGCGAACGCACGAGCGTCTCGGTATCGTCGGCGCTGCCGCCGTCAACGACGACGATCTCGTCACTGAAACCTTCCACGCTGGCGATCGCCCTGCGCAGATACGCCGCGTTGTTCTGTGTTACGATACAGGTACTGATCAACGGTCGATTCATCACTTCCATCCTCGGACGTTTCACTCCGGCATTCCCCATGTCGCCAGCGCCGGAGAGGAATCAGGCATTTTTCCTTTCGTCCGAAAACACAACATCTTCCCGGCACAACCCGCTGCGACAACTTCCACGCGGCAGATCGGCCTTCATTTCGGGGAGTATCCTCCTCCGCTCTGACCGCCGTCCGAGAACCCCGCAGGGCACTCGCAACGGGTCTGTCCGGCAAACGGCTCTGCTGCCATATCGGTCAGAACGACGCGCCGGTTGAGTGGACAAGCCGGTTTTTCTGCGGTGGTTTCAGGCCAAGAGATGGGACAGGTTGCGGACGGGCGGACGACGGGCGGCGGGTCTACTTGAGCATTGCGCGCAGCAATCTGAGGTCCTCTTCGCGGCTCGGGGCAAAGCGCTTCGGGACATCGAAGAGCAGGGTCTGGTGCAGTATGCTTTTCTGATTGGAGACCGCGTCGAATCCGGCCTTGCCGTGATATCGGCCGAAGCCGCTGGCGCCCACCCCGCCGAAGGGCAGGGTCGGCGCGGTCAGATGCACGATGGTGTCGTTGATGCAGACGCCGCCCGACGAGGTCCCGGCGAGGATCTGCTGTTGGCGGTCCGCGCTGCGGCTGAAAACATACAGCGCCAGAGGCTTGGGTCGGCGGTTGACGAAGTCAATCGCCTCGGACAGATGGCCGAACGGCAGAATCGGCAGCAGCGGACCGAAGATCTCTTCGCGCATGACGGGCGTCTCGTCGGCCGGCGCGCCGAGCAGCGTCGGGCTGATGTACAGTGTGTCACGATCGGTCTGCCCGCCGAAGAGGACCTCCTGCCCTTGCAGCAGCCCCATCAGACGGTCGAAGTGATGCCCGTTGATGATCCGGCCGTAATCAGGGCTTTCACGTGGCTCGACGCCGTAGAAATCCTGAATGCAGGCCTTGATCCGCGCCGTCAGTTCCTCTCGCATCGGCTCCTGGACGAGCAGGTAGTCCGGCGCGACACACGTCTGGCCGGCGTTGAGAAATTTGCCCCAGGCGATCCGTCGAGCCGTCTTGGCCGGGTCACAGTCATCGGTGACGATACAGGGGCTCTTTCCGCCGAGCTCCAGCGTGACCGGCGTCAGGTGACGCGCCGCCGCCTGCATGACGATCCTGCCGACGCGTTCGCCGCCGGTATAGAAGATGTGGTCGAACTTTCGTTCCAGCAGCTCCTTTGCCGTGTCCGGCCCGCCGCAGACCACGGAGAGATACGCCTCGTCGAAGGATCGCCCGATCATCCGTGAGAGCGCCTGTGCGGTGTTGGCCGAAAGCTCCGATGGCTTCAGCACGGTGCAGTTGCCGGCGGCAATGCTCGCCACCAGCGGCGCGATCGCGAGATGGAATGGGTAGTTCCAGGGCGAGACGACCAGGCACACGCCGAGCGGCTCGCAAACCAGGCGGCCCCGGGACAGGGGAAACAGCCTCGGACCCGCCACCCGTCGCGGCTTCATCCACTGGCGGAGGTTCCGCAGCGCATGCGTGATCTCCGCCAGGCAGGGGCCGATCTCGGTCGTGTACCCCGCGACTCTCGACTTGCCCAGATCCGCCGCCAGTGCCGCAAGAATCTCTTCCTCACAGGCGCCAATCGCCTCGCGTAGACGCCGGAGCATCTGCGCGCGAAACGCGAAGGGTCGCGTCTGACCCGAGGCGAAGAAATCACGTTGCTTCTCAATGAGATGGTCCATGACGTTGCTCCGTAACCTCGTGATCCAGGCCGGCGACATTGTAGGCACGGACGCCGGAAACGGTCAAACACCAAACGTCGAAAAGGGCCGGCCGCGTATTGCGGCCGGAGGTCGGATGTGCTACCGTGGCGGCGGTCCGGCGCATTTGGTCCGTACTTTTTGAACCTTGGGGCCGTAGGGGATAGAAGACGATGAAGATCGGATTTCACACGGATGCGTTCAACACGGCATACTTCAGCTTCGAAAAGTGCCTGGGCTGGGCGCAGGCCAACGGCGTGCACTACATCGAGTGCGGTCTGATCGACGGGGTCAGTTGGATTCACGGGCTGGGCTATCAGCCGCACGTGGCGCTCTACGAGGACCCGCTGCTGCTGCAAAAGAAGATGGACTCGTATGGCGTGCGGTTCTCGCAGGTCGACGCCGCCTATCCGCTCTCCGGCAAGGACGGCCCCTTACGCGGCGTGCCGTACGTGATGAAGTCCATCCAGTGGGCCCACCTGATCGATTGTCCTTGCGTGGACACCACCGACGGGATGCAGCCGCCTGAGGGGCTCAGCGACGCCGAGGCGATGGACGCGATGAAACGTAGCTACGAGCAGATCGTCGAGGTCGCCGAGGCGCACAAGATCGTCGTGAACATCGAGCCGCACGGCTACTTCACCACCAAGCCCGACATGATGGCCCGCATGCTCGATTTCTGCGACAGTCCGTATCTCGGCCTCAACATGGACACGGGCAATACGTTCATTGCCGGCCAGGATCCGGTCGCCTTCCTCGAACGCTTCATCGGCCGCGTCCGCCACGTCCACATCAAGGACGTCTCCGAGTCGCTGGCCGCCGCCGTGCGCGGCAACCAGACGGGCATCGCCGTCAGCCAGTGCGCCATCGGCGACGGCGTCAACGCCGACAACATCCGCCAGTGCCTGGCCCTCCTCCGCGACCACGGCTACAACGGCGTCCT
>JAAYBA010000591.1 GCA_012719085.1 Planctomycetota bacterium | reverse complement strand
GTCAATACCGCCGAGGACACCTGGAGCGTGCGGGACGGCCTGCTCGTCTGTAGCGGCCACCCCATCGGCGTGATGCGCAGCGACCGGCAGTACGAGAACTTCATCCTGCACATCGAGTGGCGGCACATGGAGGCGGGCGGCAATTCGGGCGTGTTCGCCTGGAGCGAGGGCACCGTCCCCGAGGGCAAGCAACTGCCCAAGGGCATGGAGGTCCAGATGCTCGAACTGGACTGGGTCAACCAGCACAAGCAACCGGACGGCACGCTGCCGCCGATCGCCTACGTGCACGGCGAATTGTTCGGCGCCGGCGGTCTCGAGGCCACGCCCGACAACCCGCGCGGCAACCGCAGCAAGTCGCTGGAGAACCGCTGCAAGGGCAAGGGCCAATGGAACGTCTACGACGTCGTCTGCGTCGACGGTACGGTCAAGCTGGCGGTCAACGGCAAGTTCGTCAACAGCATCCGCAATTCGTCCGTCAAGAAGGGCTATCTGTGCCTGGAGTCCGAGGGCGCCGAGATCCACTTCCGCAACATCTACATCCTCGAACTGCCGCCCGGCATCACCGGCCCGGAGAACACGGCCCCAGTCGTTCCGTAGGTGCTGTGGACATCACTGAAACGTCCACATCGTCACGGCATCCTGGTCCTTCACAACGATGCGATTGCCCGCCACCACCGGATGAGCGTAACTCGGCGTCTGGGCGACCTTGATCTGGACGATCTGCTCGAATCGCTCGGCCGTGGGCTTGAAGACGATCAATTCGGAACTGCTGGGCAGCGCCATCAGGCAGGACCCCGCATCCACGATCGCCCCAAACCCGCTGCGGTCGCGGGAGGTCGCGTCGGTCCAGGCGGTCCGTCCCGTCCGGGCATCGATGCAGAACAGATTGCCGCTGTTCGACAGGCCGAACAGGAGCCCGTTCTTGAGCACCGGCGTGTTATACTGCGGCGCCAGGTCGGGATTGCTCCACATCTCCTCGACGACAAAGGCGTCGCCCTGCCTGACGATCTTCACCGCCCTGGTGCCGCGCCCGGCGCCCGTGTAGACCACCGTCTGGCCGTCGACGATGGGCGTTGCGGCATTGTAGGCGCGACCCGCCGGCGCGAACGGCAACTGCCACAGGAGTTTGCCGTCAGCGGCGTCCACCCCGACGATGCTCTTCTCCGCCAGCGTCACGATCTGCTTGGTGCCCGCCACCGTCAGCAGCACGGGGGAGGCATACTCCGGCCCTTCGCCGCCCCAGCGCCATTTCTCTTCGCCGCTCGCCAGGTCGAATGCGATCAGCGCGCCGTTGCCCTGCCCGCCGAGATGCGCGATGGCCATTCCATCGACGACGATCGGCGACATACTCGTAAAGAACCGCGGCACGACTCGGGGGAACAGATCCTTGCGCCACAGCACCTTGCCGGTCGCGGCGTCCAGGCAGGAGAGGACTCCGCCGACGCCCAGCGTGACGACCTTGCCATCAGCGACCGTAGGCGAGCTTCTGGGACCCGGATGCCGCGCGGCCGCACCGGTCACTTCCTGGGCCGTGTAGGCGTCCCGCCACACCTCCTTGCCGTCGCCGGCGTTCAGGCACAGCGTGACTTCCTCACCGCCCTGTCGCGCGAAGACGTAGAGCTTGTCGCCCACCAGTGCGGGCGTTGCATCGCCCTGCCCCACCGTCGCAGTCCACTTCTGCGTCAACTCCGTGGGCCATTGCGCCGGCGCGATGAATCCCGTGGCCTTGCCGTCGCGTTGGGGCCCCCGCCATTGAGGCCAATCCTGCGCCAGGACGCCGCCAGCGAGAACCAGAATCACGCAGCCGGCCATCACGACCCTCGATCGATTCGTCCTTTCCATGCGAGCCTCCTTTACAAATCCCGGTTCATGGCAATCCCGTTCCCCATCCGGATGATCTGACGCAATCTGCCCCCTAATTATACAGCCGCCCGATTCGCAAGGAAGTCCTGTTTCCGGCTTTCCGCCGGGCAGCCTGAGACCCAGGCAAGCACCGGCCGACGGACCAGAAGGAGACCCGACAGAGTCTTCGCGAACAGCTTGTCGATGGAGGACATAGTCGATACCTCCGCAATGAGCGCCTCGACTCAATGGTTCAGGACGATGTCGATTCCGGTAATCGTATTCCCCCGGCTGGTGGGCAGCGGACGCCCCTGGGGCTCCTGCCAAAGCCTGCCGTCTCCCTGCGCCGCTGCGAACTGAGCCAGGGCCTTCCAGAGACGCCGGCCGGGAATGAGCTGGGCTTCTGCGATCAACGGGACGCGAGGCACATTCGACGGGTCCTGGCGGAAGCCTTCGGCCTGGACACCGATTTCGACCTGGGTCTGCAGGGCGCCGATGGCGTCAAGACTGCCCCCATTGAGGTATCCGGCGACTCGATAGAGATTCAGGGGCTCGAATCCCGTCAACACGTAGAAACCGTTGGCATCGGAGATTCCCTCTCTCGTATCGGGGATCCCCACCTCGGACATCGGGACGAGCGTCCCGGTCACCTTCGCACCGATGATCGCGCGCCCGTTCGGATCGACGATCCGGCCGGAAACCGTGATGAACTCCCGGTGCAGGACCAGATGAACCGTCTTGTCACATTGCGTCCCCTTCGGCGTCGACCGCCTCGGTTTGCCTTCGGAGTCGACCATCACGGCGTAGATGTTGTGGGGTCCGGCCGGCAGGCCTGTGAACGCATACCGACCATAGGAATCGGTCACGGCGTCTTGCTTGGTTTCTCGGTTTGCGATCGTAACCGTCGCGCCTGACGCCGGCAGCCCTCCGAGAATCTCGCGGAGGACCTGCGCGGCCTCCTCCGGCGACTTGCATTTGGCGAGCTTC
The DNA here is from genome assembly GCA_012719085.1 of Planctomycetota bacterium. GTDB lineage: Bacteria > Planctomycetota > Phycisphaerae > Sedimentisphaerales > Anaerobacaceae > Anaerobaca. Next base: position 6,902 of record JAAYBA010000591.1, on the reverse strand, counting down.
TCGCATTTCTCAGGCGAGCAGTCCGGCGTCGCGTCCACGACCGTGCCGACGATCGTGATGACCTTCCCATCAGCCACCGTCGGCGAGCTTCTGGGACCCGGGTGTCGAGCGGCCGCACCGGCTACCTCCTGAGCCGGAGCACCGCAGGCGAGAATGAGAACCGCGCAGCCGACCATAACAACCCTCGATCGATTCGTCCATTCCATGGCAACCTCCCATGCAAATCCTGGTTGCGCTTTTCGAGCATGCGGCAATCGATTCCGAGTATTCTGCTATGCAATTATACGAGCGTCCCCGCCCCGCAAGAAAGACCCAGTCGCCGACTTTCTCCACATTCTCACAAACCCTCATCAAGACAGCACGTAGAGAGCACGTGGTGTTCGCCTCGACAGATGCCGTTCGCGGGGTTCCTTCGGTCGCCGAAGGTGGGCCGGAATTGACGCGGGGAGGCAATTTCGATAGAGTGGCGACTGATGACGAAACACAAACAGGACAACAGACCGCGATTGATGGCGCTGGAGGTGACGCGGCGGTGCCGGTTCAATTGTCGGCACTGTCGGGCCGATGCCGATGGCGCCATCGCCGACGAATTGAGCAAGGAGCAGTGGAAGAAGATCCTCGACGCGGTGGCCGCCTATGGCAAATGCGTGGTCATCATGACCGGGGGCGAGCCCACCGAACGCGCCGACCTCGTTGAACTCGTGCGGCACGGGCAGGACCTTGGGCTGTATGTGGTGATGGCCACGTGCGGCTATGCCATCGACGACGTGTCGCTGGCGACGTTAAAAGAGGCCGGCTTGATGGCGCTGTCGTTCTCGCTCGACGGCGCGACCGCCGAAACGCACGACGCTTTCCGGCGGACCGAAGGCGCGTTCGAAACGGTCCTGCGGGCCGCCGAGACCGCCCGGCGAGCCGACGTCCGATTCCAGATCAATACGACGATCACCCGCAGCAACCTGCACGAGGTACCGGCCATCGCCGATCTGGCGCGTCGACTCGGGGCCTATTGTTACAATCCGTTCATCCTCGTTCCCACCGGGCGCGGCGAGCAGATCAGCGAAGAGATCCTCGAACCGAACCAATACGCCGAACTGCTGGCCGAACTGCTGCAACTGCGGGCCGAGCTTGGCATCGAGCTGCGCGTGACCTGCGGGCCGCAATACGCCCGGCTGTTTCGCGAGATGAACGCCGAAGTGCCCAAGGTGCACGTCAGCGGGTGCATGGGCGGGCGCGGCTTCGGGTTCATCAGCCATCGGGGCGACGTCCAGACGTGCGGCTTCCTCGACATCTCGGCGGGCAATCTCGTCGAGAATGGCTACGACTTCGCGGCGATCTGGGACCATTCGCCGTTTCTCAATGAGATTCGCGATCTGCCGGCGTACAAGGGCCAGTGCGGACGCTGCGCCTACGTCACGGTCTGCGGCGGCTGCCGCGCCCGTGCCTACACCATGACGGGCGACTACCTCGCCGCAGACCCGGTCTGCTGGTACGAGCCGCGAGGCAAACCATGATAGTCTCGCTAACCGATTTCGAGAAACGCCTGTGCAATCGCCTTCAAAGGGGCCTGCCACTCGTTTCGCAGCCGTTTGCCCAGATCGCAGCAGACCTGGCGTCCAGCGAAGCGGAGGTCCTGGAGCAGGCGCGGCAATTGAAGGCGTCGGGTGTGCTGCGGCGTATCTGCGCGGTGCTCAACCAGCGTGCGCTGGGCATGGCCAGCACGCTCGTGGCCGCGCATGTGCCGGACGAGCAGGTGTCGACGGTGACGGCGGCGGTCAACGCCCTTCCCGGCGTCTCGCACAACTACTTGCGCAACCACAGGTTCAATCTCTGGTTCACTCTCCAGGCCGAGTCGCCTGAGCAGCTTCGGCTCAGTCTGGTCGAGCTACAGGTCCGTTTCGATATCGAGTTTCACAGCCTGCCGGTAACGCGCGTCTTCAAGCTCGACGTGCGTTTCGACGCCGAGAGCGACGACGACGTGCTGCTGCGGGACGTCGAGCGCGTGCCGGAGACGGAACCCGTTGCATTGCGCGACGAGCAGAAGCAGTTGCTCACCGGCCTGCGCGACGGTCTCGCCATCGTCGCTCGGCCGTTCGATGCGGTGCGGCCTGCGTCGATGGCCGAGCTGGAGATGTTCGCCCTGCTGGCCGAGTTGATCGAGGCCGGGGTAATCCGCCGCATTGCCGGCGTGCTCAACCACCACAAGCTCGGCTTCACTGCCAACGTCATGTTCGCGGCGCAGGTCGATTCCGCGCACGTCGTTGAGGCCGGCCGCCAGCTCGCCCACTCGGGCACCGTCAGTCACTGCTACGAGCGACAGGTATTCGAAGGCTGGCCCTACAACCTCTTCGCCATGATGCACGGCCGAACGATGGCTCAGATTCAACACACCATCGACCGATTCACCGAGGCCCACCCGGTCCGCTCGTTCGAATTACTGCCCACCCTGGCGGAACTGAAGAAGCAGCCCGTCCACCACAGCTTCGCATAGCAACGCATGGCTTACGGGGTCCTCTGGTAGACGCGGACGTAATCCACGCAAAGGTGGTCGGGCAACTGCGCCTGCGCAATGTCGCCGGCCCACGCGCCCACCTCCAGGCTCAGAATGATGTACTGGTCGCAATGCGAGACGCCCTTGTCGCTGCGCCAGGTCTGGTGGCCATCGACGTAGAAGACGTATTCGCCGTTGGTCCAGAGCAAGCCAAAAGTGTGCCAACCCTTCTGCAACCCGGCGACGGTCACCGTCGTGCCGGCGCGTTTGTGGTGCTCGCCGTAGCCGTCCCAGTGCAGGTTGTGATGGACACGGTCGCCGTCCTTACGCAGGTATTCGAAGATGTCAATCTCCGTGCCGGCCGTCGCCGGGTTGCCCAGCGGATCGCCCAGGCTGGGACTCTGGAGCCAGAAGGCCGACCAGTGCCCGATCTGCTCCTGCAATCGGACGCGGCACTCGAAATAGCCGAAGGTCGTCTCGAACTTGCCCTGCGTGCCGATCATCGCGGTGTGCCAGGCGTCGCCGACGCGCTTTGTGGTCAGGACCAAATGCCCTTCGCCATCCAACGAAACGGTGTCTTTGACGTTGACCGCATCGCGGCGCGGGCCCAGACCGCGATAGTCCCACTTGGTCAGATCGAGCGACTGGCGGTCGAACTCGTCGGACCAGACGAGCCTGTACTCGGCGCCCACCGGCAACGGCGCATCGGCCCGTCTCTTCCAGGCCCGCACGTATTCGATGCTGTAAGTGGAAGGCAGGTCGCCGTCGTCGGGCAGGCCGAACCATTCGGGCATCGTCTCGCTGTCGAAGTCCAGCGTCAGCGCCTGATGCCAATGCGTGTTCTCCACCCAGCGGACCAACACGCCATCGAAGTACCACTTGATCCGGTTCGGGTCCCATTCCAGCCCGTAGACGTGATAGTCGTCCGCCAGGTCCGACGGCGCGATCCACACGCCGCCGCAGGACCAGTGCTCCTTCTCGGTAGGCGCATGCAAGACGTGCGCGTTCATGTTGTACTTGCGTTCGAAGCCGGGCGACTTGCCGCCGATCTCAAAGACGTCGATCTCGGTCCACTCTTCGGGCGTGCTGTGATAGAACCAGAAGGAGCTGGACCCATGCGACCGCATCGGCCTGGCCTTGACCTCGTAGTAGCCGTATTTGACCAGGCCTTTGCTCTGCACGGCGGCCGACGTATAGGTATGGTAGCCTTTGTCCTTGGGTATCTCGGGCACTTCTTCGCGGCGCATCGTCAGGTGCAGCTTGCCGTCCGAGACGGTGACGTTGCCGGGCCAGAAGTAGGCGGGCTGGCGGCCCAGCCAGCCGGGGTTTCGAGGCCACCACTTGTTCGGATCGAGCGCCGGCCCGTCGAATTCGTCCGTCATCGGCTCGTACGGAACCCAGTCGCCCTCATTGCTCTGGTCGGACAGCGGCAGATGGTCCGAGGCCCGCGGGGGCACAGGTCCCAGCGGCCCCGTCCGCACCCAGCTTTCCGGGCGCCTCGCTTCGGCGTTGCACAGAACGACCGTCCCCATGACCAGGACCGAGATTGTTCTCCACATCGGTCGCAGCATGATTTCACCTCCGGATTCAATTCGTATAGACGACGGTGCCGGAGTCGTCCACCTCGTAGGCCCATTGTTTGATGTAGTCCCAGCCGGAGCGGAAATCGTCGTGGGTTTTCGCCAGCTTCTCGGCCAGCAATCGCTCCAGTCGCTCCTGCAAACGCGCGCATTCGGGGCGGTTGACCAGGTTGGTCAACTGGTAGGGGTCGGCGATGTTGTCATACAACAGCCAGGGACCATCGAGATCACGCACATACGTATAGCGTTCCGTGCGTACGCCGCGGTATTCTCGCCCCCCGGTCTTGCGGCTCCACTGCCCGAAGGGCGATGGACAGCTTATCAGTGCGGCGTTCTCCGGCACAGGCAACTGGCCCTTCACCACGGCCGAGAAGTCCATCCCCTCGACGGTGTCTGGCACGTCGATGCCACAGAGCCCGAGCAGCGTTGGCATGATGTCCGGCGTGTTGATCGGCATGTCGATCGTCCGCCCAGCGGTGCCCAGGGCCGCCGGATAGCGCAGCAGGAACGGCACCCGGATCGATTCCTCCCAGGGCTGCTGCTTCTTCTGGTGGCCATGCGAATACAGCATGTCGCCGTGGTCGGACGTGAAGACCAGGATCGTGTTCTTGGCGACTCCCTTTTCCGACAGCGTCGCCAGCAGATCGCCGATGCAGTCGTCGAGAGCAGCGATGTGGGCGCAGTAGCCGGCGAGGGTCTCGCGGGCCTTGTTTTTGTCGGCCTCGGGGACGTTGGGCCGGACCGACAGCGACTCAGGCCGAAACAACGCCCTGTACTTCTCCGGCGCCGTGTGGTACGGCGCGTGCGGAGGGCCCCAGGACAGAAACATCGCAAACGGCCGGTCACCGGCATGCTCGCGGATGTATCGCTGGGCCTCGCGGGTCTGGGCGATGGCGTCATAGCCGTCCCAGCGGAGCCGGACATCCGCATCGCCATAGTAGAACGAATTGTTGTAGTTGTGCGTGCAGCCCAGAGCCCTCCAGAACGCAAAGCCCTGCCGCCGATCGCGCGGGATGAAGGCGCTTCGGTGGTTGCCGTCGAGGTGCCATTTGCCGATATAACCGGTGTCGTAACCGGCCTGGCTGTAGGCCTGCGCGATGGAGACCGCGTCATCGTTCAACAGAACGTCGTTCAGAAAGACGCCGTGCGTCAGCGGATACCGCCCCGTGACCAGGCTGGCCCGGTAGGGACTGCACACGGGACAGCCCGAAACCGCATTGCGGAAGTTGACGGCGGTCTTTGCCAGTGCATCGAGATGGGGCGTCCGGACGTCGGCATTGCCCGCGTAGCCGACATCCTGCGCTCGCCACTGGTCGGCGAAAACGAACAGAAGGTTGGGCCGGGTGCGCCCATTAGACCATCCCTGCACTATCGCCCGAGTTCGCCCAGCCGCCGGCGCCGGGGCTTGGGCGACGACGGCTTTGGCAAACTCCCTTCGTCGAATCCCAGTGCGTGCCACAGATGCCCTTTCAACGTCCCCCCGCGTGATCGATTGTAGCCGATCATCGACGTCCGGGCAATGATAGACGCTCCGACGAAGCGTTTTCTCCGGGCGAAGGAAATGACGGTTGACGACCGCGAGCCGATTCCGTATGATACCCGCCTCAATAGATGGATTGCCTGAGCCGGAGTGGCGGAATTGGCAGACGCGCGGGATTCAAAATCCCGTCCTGGCAACAGGGTGAGGGTTCGAGTCCCTCCTCCGGCAGTTGTCGCCGCAACGAGCGCGGAACAGGTGCGTCAACAACGTCTGCCGATCCGCGATGGTCACACCGCAGATCGATGCGTCGAGAATTCCACGGGGACGGATCCGGCATGCAAAGAGAGAACCCTGAGATCACACCGGAGTCGCTTCATTCGTTCTTCAACCGCGACGGAGCCCTGCTGGGCCATCTCGTGATCGATTCGAGCATCGGCGGCGTCAGCGCCGGCGGCATTCGCATGGTCCCACAGATGCCCACGGCCGATTTGTGCCACCTGGCCCGGGCCATGACATTGAAGTATGCGTTTCTGAAATGGCCGTTCGGCGGCGCCAAGGCCGGGATCATCACACATCGCGACACGATGTCACCGCAGGACAGGCAACAGCTCATGCGGTCATTTGCACAGCGGCTTGTGCCATTCAAGGGACGCTATCTACCGGGCACGGACGCCGGCACCAATGACGACGATCTGCGTCTGATCTGTCGGACCGCCGGCCTGATGCGGCCGCAATCGGCGCGGGATTCGGGATATTATACGGCGCTGACAGTGCGTCTGTGCATCGAACAAGTCGCTGTGGCACAGAAACTGGCCCTGAAAGGCTGCCGCGTTGCGATCGAAGGGTTCGGCAAGGTCGGCGGCGCGTTGGCTCAGCAGCTTGTCGAGATCGGATGCCGCATCGTGGCCGTCTCGACGGATCGCGGCGCCATCTACGATGGCGAGGGGCTCGACGTGGCACGGCTGTTGCGGGAGCGAGACACCGCCGGAAGCGATTGTGTGAACCGATACAATCCATCGCGACAAATCGCGCCAAGCGACGTGCCGACGGTGCCGGCCGATTTCTTCGCGCCATGCGCCTTATCCTGGAGCATCGACAGCTCCAATGCCGATCGCGTCCAGGCCAGGGCGATCGTATGCGGAGCCAACAACCCCGTCACGGAAAAGGCCCGCCAGACGCTGTTGGCAAGGAGCATCCTTTGCTTACCCGATTTCGTCTCCAACGCCGGAGGCACACTCGGCGGCATCGTGGGCTCGCTGGCAGTCAGCCACGACACCGTCGTTCGATTCATCGAGCAGCAATTCGTGCCCAAGGTCCAGCACCTGATCGCTCGGGCTGGAGAGACCGACCAGCC
>JAAYBA010000590.1 GCA_012719085.1 Planctomycetota bacterium | reverse complement strand
CGGTCCTGATGGACAAGCGGGCGGGCAACTATCTCTATATGGACAGCAGACGAAAGATCGCCTTCCATCCGAACGTCGAATTTCGCCACGCATCATCCAGCGTCTACGAGCTGTTCACGAACTACCGAAACATGCCGGGCTACTCGGTCAAAACGCTCGGTGAAGAGCGCATCGACGATCAATTGGTCATCGGTTTTCGCCTCGTGACCTACATACCCCAGATAGGCCCTCTGACATACAACATCTGGGCAGACCCCGAGACGAAACTGCCGATCCGAATTGAAACCACGGTCACGAACCCGCAGGGCAACCCCGTCGAACAGACCATCACCGACATCCGCTTCGACGAACCCCTCGACGACGCCCTCTTCGATTTCACCCCCGAAGGCTACGACCTCGTCGCCCCCACCGACGTTAACCCGACCTCCAGCGAACCCGAACCGGCCGCCGAGGGTGATCCCGCCCCCGAAGAACCAGCCACCCAGCCGCCGGCATCCGTGGAGCCCCCCACCGAATCCCAGGACGCCAACATCGCCCCAACCCAGGCACCGCAGCCGCCAACCGGCGTCGCCGGCATCGTCGTGAGCAAACTGACCCAGCAACCGGTCAAAGGGGCCATGATCCGACACAAGATCTCCGATCCCAACACCGCAACCTACAGCGACCAGCGCGGTCGCTTCCTTCTGACGGACCTCGAGGCGTCCGGACAGTATTATCTGTATCTCACCGCCCAGGGCTATGTCTCGCAGCGCATCGCCACCACGATTGTCGCCGGCCGCATCGTCGACAGCATCCGCTTCGAACTGGATCCCGGTTCCCGCGTCGACGGGATCGTGACCGACGCCCAAGGCGGCCCCGTCGCCGGCGCCACCGTCAGAACGTTCCACTTCACAAATGTGCCCTTCGTGACCGGTCCGGACGGGCGCTACGAAATCGATGGACTCAACCCGGTGACCGATGCGTATTCGCTGCATGTCACCCATCCGGAGTATCCGGCGGTTTCCGTCCGGTTTGCGCCCCCCGCCGTGGGCCAGACGGTCCGCCAAGACGTCGTCCTCCAGCCGGGCGTCGATGTCTACGGAACCGTAACGGACGCGCAAGGCCGCCCCATCGAGGGCGTCACCGTGGGCAATACCAGATCGGGCGCCATGTGGAATTGTCTCACGGACGATACAGATCAGGAGGGCCAGTATCGCCTGGAAAACGTCGATCTGGGAGAACTGTTCCTCTGGGCTGTTCACTCCAACCATGCGATGTACGTCGAACACACCACATTGCCCCCAGGCCACGACAGTATTCGCATTGATATCCAGTTGGAGCCTCCCGTGCCACTGCATATCCGCGTGGTCGATCAGGCCGATGAGCCGGTGGCGGGAGTGAGTGTCATCGTTCACGAATACAACGGCGTTTCAAACCTGACCCGCGAGCGTCCCAGCACCGATGCGGAGGGCCGGGTTGTGATCCCCAACGGCGCCGCCGAAGGCACGATCCGCTTGAATCCGTTTGGAGGCGGCATCTCAGGCGAGCTTCAGGAATTCGAACTCGGTCAGGAAGAATACGTCCTCCAGGTCTTTCGGGCCGGACGCATCTATGGAAAGGCGGTCTCCGCCGCCACGGGTAAGCCCATGGAGGAATTCACCGTCAAGATGACCTTCAGCCAGGTCGAAAAGTCCCCTTCCGGCTATTCGGCCACCTGGAGCCGGGAAGGCTTCATCTTCAAATCGCCCGACGGCCACTTCGACACGGGCCGAGAAGACCTGCCCATCGGAGGCAGCTATCGCGTGACGGTTTTTGCCGAAGGCTACGATCCACTGACGCTCGACCCGGTCGAGGTCCAACCGATCTGCGAAGATCCGAATCGGGCACGCTTCGACCTGGTTCAAGCCACCTTGCTGCCGGGCGTGGTCCTCGACGCACAAGACCGGCCGATCGAAAACGCCATGGTTGCGATATTCTCCGATGTGGAACGACATGAACCGCGATACTGGAAGACCTTCACCACCGATGCGCAAGGCGTCTTCGTCATCGCCGGCATCGCCACAGAGCAGCACTACGTCTACATCACCGCGCCGGGTTACGCCCCGTACTACTGCCATCGAACCGAGCTGGAGACCGAGAGCAATGCGCTGCCTCGCATCGTCCTGACCGAGGGCGCCACTATCTTCGGCACCGTCGTCGACCCTCAGGGCCACCCCAGAGTCGGACTGACCGTGAGCGTCACGAAAACCAGCGACGTACAAACGGGCCCGGACTATCCCCGCCTGACCAGCCGCAAGAGCACCGAGACCGATCCGAACGGTCGTTATGGGCTGTTGGAACTCCCACCCGGAGCCTGCGACGTGCGACTCAGCACGCGAGACAACAAGACACTGGCCACCAAATCGGTACACCTCGAAGCGGGACAAGCCACCCAGGTCGACTTCGGCAATGAGGAAGGATTCGCCGTCACCGGTGTTCTCCGCCGAGGTCCGGCGCCGATCGCCGAGGCGGACATCACGCTCCACCTCTCGGACAGAAACCGCAGGCAGGCGCAAACCAACGACCAGGGACAGTTCCGGTTCGACGGAATCGTCGCCGGCCGACATCGTCTGTCCATTCGTTGCTCGGATGCGCCCCCATGGCAGTCGAACGCACCCAGCTTGATCGAAGAGCATTCCATCCAGGTCGACGGGGATATGCACCTGGACCTCGATATGGGCGATGGCGTCGTCAGCGCCTTCATCCCGCCCTCCGTACGCGACCGCGAAGGGCTTTCCGTCCGCGTGCGCCGTTGGACGGAGATTCCGGAGGATGACGAAATGAACCGCCACTGGCAGAACGACCACCAGGCCCAAGAATCGTCCCGGATCGGATCGGATGGGCGCTTCGTATGCGAGCGACTGCGCCCCGGACAGTACTACCTCACGTTGGGCGATAAGAACCGCGTCCTGGGGATCACGGACGTCTTTGAGATGGGCCCGTCCGATCATCGCGACGACATTGTCTTCCATCTCGGTCGCGGCCGGCTCTCCATTCGCGTGATAGACGCGCAGACCGCCCGCCCCATCGCCCGGGAATCCTATGAGATCGAAAACGACCTGGAGTGGCTCTTCTACGACCGGGCGGCCATGGAAACCGACGCCGAGGGCCGAGCCCTCTACGAGGGATTGCCACCCGGACGCTACCAGGTCTCCTGCGGCGCCGTGGGCTACCTCCAGGCCAACAGCGACTTCGTCGAGGTCGACGACAGCCGACTCGCGCAAGTCACCGTCGCCCTGCAACCTGCTGCGATGGCACGTTTCACGCTGTCCGAGCACCTGCGAAGCCGTGTCGATACCGACAGTGTCTTTATCTACTGCCGGGTCACCGATCTCGACACACAGACCATCGTCCCACTGGGTCATTCGCAGCGGCACACGGTGCGTTTCTCACTGGCTCAACCGGATGAGGATTCCTTCTCAAGGCTTCACCTGCCCGCCGGGCGTTACCGCCTCGACTACGAGATACGCCCCTACAACACCGCCCGAAACACCGTCGAAATGCCGGTCCACAAAGGCACCGTCG
>JAAYBA010000589.1 GCA_012719085.1 Planctomycetota bacterium | reverse complement strand
CGGTCCTGATGGACAAGCGGGCGGGCAACTATCTCTATATGGACAGCAGACGAAAGATCGCCTTCCATCCGAACGTCGAATTTCGCCACGCATCATCCAGCGTCTACGAGCTGTTCACGAACTACCGGAATCTGCCGGGCTATTCCGTCAAGACCCTGGGCAAGAAGCGCATCGACGGTCAATTGACCATCGGCTTTCGCCTCGCGACCTACATACCCCAGATAGGCCCTCTGACATACAACATCTGGACAGACCCCGAGACGAAGCTGCCGATCCGAATCGAAACCAAGGCCACGAACCCGCAGGGCGACCCTGTCGAACAGACCATCACCGACATCCGCTTCGACGAACCCCTCGACGACGCCCTCTTCGACTTCACCCCCGAAGGCTACGACCTCGTCGCCCCCACCGACCTGAACTCGCCCTCCAGCGAGCCCGACCCCGCAATGGATGTTGATCCCGCCCCCGAAGAACCAGCCGCCCAGCCGCCGACGTCCGTGGAACCCACCACCGAACCGCAGGACGCAAACGTCACCGCGCCCGCCACGCCCCAACCGCCAACCGGCGTCGCCGGCATCGTCGTGAGCAAACTGACCCAGCAACCGGTCGAAGGGGCTATGATTCGGTACAAGATGTCCGACCCGAACACCGCAACCTACAGCGACCAGAAAGGCCGATTCCTTCTGACGGACATCGAACCGTCCGAACAGCGCTATCTGTATCTCACCGCCCCGGGCTATGTCTCGCAGCGCATCGCCACCACGATTGTCGCCGGTCGTATCGTCCAGAACATCCGCTTCGAACTGGACCCCGGTTCGCGCGTCGAAGGGATCGTAACCGACGCCCAAGGCGTCCCCGTCGACGGCGCGACCGTCAGAACGTTTCACTTCACGAATGTACCCTTCGTGACTGGCCCGGACGGTCGCTTCGAAATTGATGGGCTCAATCCGGTAACCAGTTCTTACTCGTTGGACGTTACGCACCCGGACTACCCAGCAGCCTCCGTCCAGTTCACGCCCGCCGGCGTGGGGCAGACCGTTCGCCAGAACGTCGTCCTTATGCCCGGGGTCGATGTGTATGGAGTCGTGACCGATGCACATGACCGGCCGCTCGGAGGCGTGACGGTCGGCAATACGGATTCTCGGGCCATGTGGAACTGCATTACCGACGAGACCGACGCCGAGGGGAACTACCTCCTGGAAAGCGTCGACCTGGGCGAACTGACGCTCTGGGCCGTACATTCGGATCACGCGCTATACGTCGAGCGTACGACGCTTTCGCCGGGACAGGACAGCGTACGCATCGACCTGCAACTGGAGCCGCCCGTGCCGCTGCACATTCGCGTGGTCGATCAGGCCGGTGCGCCGGTGCCGGGAGTCACCGTCGTCATACACGAGTATAACGGCGTTTCGAATATGACTTGGCAGCGTCCCACTACCGATGCGGACGGGTGTGTCGTGATCCCCAACGGCGCCGCCGAAGGCACGATCCGCCTGAATCCGTTCGGCGGCGGTATATCGAGCGAGTTGCAGGAACTCGAACTTGGCCGGGACGAGTATGTCCTCCAGGTCTACCGGGCCGGCCGCATTTACGGCAAGGCCGTCTCGGCCGAAACCGGTGAGCCCATCGAGGAATTCACCGTCAAGATGACCTCCAGCCAGGTCGAGAAGTCCCCTTCCGGCTATTCCGCCACCTGGAGTCGCGAAGGGATCATCTTCAATTCGCCCGACGGCCTGTTTGACACGGGTCGGGAGAGTCTGCCCATCGGAGGCAGCTATCGTGTGACCGTCTTCGCTGAGGGTTACGATCCGCTCACGCTCGACCCGGTTGAGGTCCAGCCGATCTCCGAAGACCCGAACCGGGCACGCTTCGAATTGGCTCAGGCCACCTTGCTGCCGGGCGTGGTCGTCGACGCACAAGACCGGCCGATCGAAAACGCCATGGTTGCCATATTCTCCGATGCCGAACGACATGAACCGCGATACTGGAAGACCTTCACCACCGATGCCCAAGGCGTCTTCGTGATCGCGGGCTTCGCCAAGGAACAGCACTACGTCTACATCACCGCGCCAGGGTACGCCCCCTACTACTGTCATCAGACGGAACTGGAGACCGCCAGCGATGTGCCGCCCCGCATCGTCCTGACCGAGGGCGCCACCGTCTTCGGCACCGTCGTCTATCCTCAGGGCCGCCCCAGAGTCGGACTGACCGTGAGCGTCACGAAGACCAGCGACGTACAGACGGGCCCCGACTATCCCCGCCTGACCAATCGCAAGAGCACCGAGACCGATCCCAACGGCTACTATGAGTTGTCCGGACTCTCGCCCGGCGCCTGCAACGTGCGACTCAGCGGCTCGGGCAACATCACCGTGGCCTCCAAGTCGGTGCAACTCGAAGCGGGACAGGCCACCCAGGTCGATTTCGGCAACGAGGAAGGCTTCACCGTCACCGGTATTCTCCGCCGAGGTCCGGCACCGATCGCCGAGGCGGAACTCACGCTCTACCTCGCGGACGGAAGCCGTAAGCAGACGCAAAACGACGACCAGGGACAGTTCAGATTCGACGGGATCGCTGCCGGCCAACATCGCCTGTCGATTCAATGGTCCGAGGCGGCCCCTTGGCGGTCGAACGCAGGAGAATCGATAGAGCAGCATCAAATCCGGGTCGACGGGGACGTTCACCTGGACCTCGACCTGGGCGACGGCGTCGTCAAGGTCCCGATCCCGCCGTCGGTGCGCGACCACGAGGGGCTTTCCGTCAGCGTGCGGCGCTGGATGGAGATCCCGGATGAGAACGAGTTGGATCGGCACTGGGGCAACGACCACCTGGCTCGAAGAGCATCCCGAATCGAATCGAATGGGCAATTCGTGTGCGAGCGACTGCGACCCGGGAAGTACTACCTGACGTTGACGGACGAGAATCGCGTCCTGGGTATCACCGATGTCTTTGAGATGGGCCCGTCCGATCATCGCGACGACATCGTCTTTCGCCTCGGTCATGCCCGCCTCTCTATTCGAGTGGTGGACGCGCAGACCGCCCGCCCCATCCCGCACGCATCTTATTGGATCGAAAACGACCTGGAGTGGCCATTTTATGACAAGCAACTCATCGAGCAAAGCAACAGCTCGCGAATGACGACCGACGACCAGGGCCGAGTCGTATACGAGGGATTGCCATCCGGACGCTACCAGGTCTTCTGCGGCGTCGTGGGCTACCTCCCGGCCAGTAGCGACTTCGTCGAGGTCGATAACACCCGGGTCCCACAGGTCACCATCGCGATGCGACCGGCCGCGATGGCGCGTTTCAAGCTGTCCGAGCACCTCCGCCGTCGCGTCGATACCGACAGCGTCTTCATCTACTGCACCGTCACCGATCTCGACACACAGACCATCGTCCCGATCCGCGGTTCCCAGCAACGCACGCTGCATTTCTCATTGGCCCAACCGGATGAGGATTCCTTCTCAAGGCTTCACCTGCCCGCCGGGCGTTACCGCCTCGACTACGAGATACGCCCCTACAACACCGCCCGAAACACCGTCGAAATGCCGGTCCACAAAGGCACCGTCG
>JAAYBA010000588.1 GCA_012719085.1 Planctomycetota bacterium | reverse complement strand
CAGCGCTGGCTCCATGAGAAAGCGCTGCCGGTGATCGATCCGCAGACGGGTCTCTATCCCGCCGACGGCAAGTGGAACTATCGCGACACCGCCGCCGACTGCTATCCATTTCTGTGCTGGGCGGCGTTCGTCGTCGACAAGGACGCGCTCGACGGCCCCGTCCGCAACGTCCTGCACGCCGAGCAGAAGCTGTGCAACCACCTCGACCGCATCCCGGTCCCGTACGACTGGCAGAACAAAACAAAAGTCGTCCCCGACTATGACGAGCTGATCTTCCAGGCATCCGAGTACGTCAAGGATGGCCTGATCGCCATCGTCGAGGTCACCGGCAAGGACGAGTGGTTCGACCGCATGCTCGCGATCGAGGAGGACATCTGGAAACACGCGCGGTACGACACGCCCTACGGAAAGATCCCGTCGAAGAATGTCGAGGTCAACGGCGAACAGCTTCAGGCGCTGGCCCGCCTGTACACGATGACCGGCAAGGACGAGTTCCTCACCTGGGCCGAGCGTCTGGCCGATTACTACTTCGATCAGCCGGACTTCGTGCCCGAACGGCTCCGCGATCACGGCTGCGAGATCATCGGCGGCCTCGGCCTGCTCTATGCCGTCGAGGTACAAGAGAATCGGCCCAAGGCCAAGGTCTACGAGAGCAAACTCAAACACGTCTTCGATACGATCCTCGCCAAGGGCTGCAACGAAGACGGCATGATGTACAACCACCTGACCGCCCGCGACGGTGGCAACGGCAAGCTCAGCGACGGCTGGGGCTACAATTACGTGGGTTACCTCTGCTACGATATGGCCACTGGCCGGCCCGTCCATCGCACGCAGGTTGAACGCACGCTGAAGAACCTCGCTAAGCCCGCCTACGATAACTACAACTGGGAAGGCAACTACTCGATCGACGGCTTCGCGGATTCGATCGAAGGAGCGATCTACCTGCTCAATCGCGTGCCGGTCGAGGAGGGTTTCGCCTGGGTCGATCGCGAGATGGCCCGCAGTGTCACGCGCTCAGGCGATCCGCTCGAGACCGCCGAACTGTGGGGCACCATGAAGCTCGAATCCAACGGCGTCCGCACGGTCCTGATGCACGCGCTGATGCACACCCAGGGCGTTATCGCCCGCCCATGGCAGAAAGGCCTCCAACTCGGCGCCGTGAGAGTCGGTCCCGCGAGCGACGGTATCATCATCGTGGTCCGCTCCGACCAGTCCTGGTCGGGCACCCTCTGCTTCGACATCCCGCGCCATCGCGAGTACATGGGCTTCGCCCAGGACTGGCCCCGCATGAACACCCTGCCCGAATGGTTCACCGTCGAGCCGGCCCAGAAGTACACCGTCGAGGGCCTGAACGAGGCCACCACCGCCACCGGCCGCTCCCTCCACAAAGGTTTGCCCATGACCCTCGAAGTCGGCCAGGAGAGACACCTCACCATCCGCCCCCTGTAGGTCCCGATGGCGATCGGGATCGTCGCTCGCCTGCCATACGACGGGCGGCAGCCTCAAGTACAGCTTGGGGATGGTTCTGGCGATCGAGAGGCCCATGACGCCGGCAGAGGGGGCACAGAAGCCCCTGGACAAACCCCTGCGAATCCGCTACAATCGTCCCCAGAGTGGAACGGTTGATTATGCTGTCGAGGGAGCACAACCATGCGGAGGATAGTCCGGCAACTCGCACTCGTCGCGGCGTGTCTGCTCGCCGCCGCCACCACGCCCGCCAGCGCCCAGCGCATCGTCTACGTCGATGACGATGGACCTGCCGACTTCGACACGATCCAGGCGGCCATCGATGCCGCGTCGGATGGCGACACGGTCCTGATCGCCTCAGGCACCTACACAGGCGACGGCAATCGCGACATCGACTTCAAGGGCAAGGCCATCACAGTCAGAAGTCAGGATGGGCCAAGGGGGTGTGCCATTGACTGCCAGGGTTCCGAAGCGGAGCCGCATCGAGGATTCCACTTTCACAGCGGAGAGGATGCCGACTCGATTCTTGTGGGCGTATCGATCGTCAATGGCTACGCGGACTACGGTGGAGGAATTCAGTGCTGGAATGCGAGCCCGACCATCGTCGGCTGTGTGGTATCGCGAAACACAGTGGAGTCCGATGGTGGCGGAGTGTGTGTCTGGGGATCGAGTCCAATGATAAGCAACTGCATCCTATCGGAGAACGAGGCTGGCGAGGATGGAGGAGGGGTCTACTGCGGGGAGGGTCAGCCCATAAGTATCCGCAATTGCACGATCATCAACAATCGCGCAGGAGTCCACGGCCATTGGAACAGCTCCGGAGGCGGCATCGTGTTTGGATCGGGAATGGGTGAGGTCTTGGTCCACAATACGATTATATGGGGCAATCAAGCACCGTGTGGAACGCAACTTGCCCTTGTAGGCTGCACATCCATTGTCGGCTGTGTGAAACCGACCGTCAAGTACTGCTGTGTGGAGCCCGGGCCGAACAGCACTACCAGCGGATATCAACTGGCGATGAACGGCGTGTTCGAGACCAATCACAACATAACCGACGATCCCCTACTGGTTCTTGGCAGCGATGGGGATTGCCACCTGAGATCTCAAGCCGGACGCTGGGATTCGAATAGTGCAGGTTGGATCCTCGACGATGTAACCAGCCCGTGCATCGACGCAGGCGACTCCGACAGCCCTATCGGCAGCGAGCCGTCCCCAAACGGTGGCGTCATCAACATGGGCGCCTACGGCGGCACCGCCGAAGCCAGCAAATCCTATCCTCGAAGCAGCACAGTCCTGTATGTGGATGGTAGCGCAGCCATCGGTGGCGACGGCTCCTCCTGGACGAATGCGTACAGGTACCTTCAAGACGCGTTAGCCGCAGCAAGGCATGGTGAGACGCCGGTGGAGATCCGTGTCGCTCAAGGGTGCTACAAACCGGATCACGCAATTGACATCACACGTGGCGATCGCGGGGCCGTGTTTCACCTCAGCGGGGGGATGACGCTCACCGGAGGCTACGCCGGCGGATCTCGTCCCGACCCAAATGCTCGTGACGTCGATCTCTACGAAACCGTCCTCAGTGGCGATCTGAAGGGCGACGATACCCCTCGCGCAAGCCGCTCAATCAACTTGGCGGCCCCCACCCGAACGGACAACAGCCGTGCCTTGGTGGTGATGGAAGGAAATCGACTGGCCCCATGCGTGGTGGATGGCTTCCGGGTCGATTCGGCACGTGAATCGGCTGCCGTCCAGCTCGGCCTCGTCTACCCATACGTGAGGAACTGCAGGTTCACGAACAACGCATCAGGAGCGGTGTCGTTGACCGGCGCAGGTGCATGTCCGGAATTCACGGACTGTCAGTTCCTCAGAAACACCGCTTTGAATGGCAGTGCGATTTACGTTGGCGCAGATCTGCCAGATCAGACTCCGACGACCGTCGCGGTGAAGAGATGTGTCTTCCGCGAGAACCATGCGACAGAAGAAGGCGGCGCCATCGTCGTCAGAGCATGCGACACGTCGTATATTCGAGGTTGTCTCTTCGTCGGAAATACCGCCAGGTTTGGCGGCGCCATCTTCCTGGACACGCAGGAGACCGTGCACGTCGCCAATTGCATTCTTGCCGGCAATCGCGCCACGGAAACAGGTGGCGGCATCTATGTTCACTCGTGGGACGTGGATGTGCGATGCTGT
Source organism: Planctomycetota bacterium (assembly GCA_012719085.1). Lineage (GTDB taxonomy): Bacteria > Planctomycetota > Phycisphaerae > Sedimentisphaerales > Anaerobacaceae > Anaerobaca. Next base: position 1,408 of record JAAYBA010000588.1, on the reverse strand, counting down.
ACCTTTGCTGGCAACCGGGCTCGGTATGGTAGAGCTGTAGAGACTTCGCGTTCCTTCTACGATATTGATGTTATCAACTCAATTCTCAGAGATGATGGCTCTGAGCTTCTCGACGCTCGGCGTATTCCGTCCCCTGTCACCAGCGTCACATACAACAGCATCAAACAGTGGGCGTTCGGCGGCGAAGGGAACATCGATGTCGATCCTCTGTTTGCCGATCCTGGGTATTGGGATGCCAATGGGACGCCGGACGATCCGAGCGACGACTTCTTCGTCGAGGGTGACTACCACCTCAAGAGCCAAACCGGGCGATGGGACCCGAACAGTGCGAGCTGGGTCGTCGATGATGTCACCAGTCCCTGCATTGACGCGGGAGACCCGGACAGTCCCATCGGCGACGAGCCGGAGCCCAACGGCGGGATCATCAACATGGGCGCTTACGGCGGCACCGCCGAGGCGAGCAAGTCCATCTCCGATGCTGTTATTACATCAGATTAGCAGAGGCGTGCGTTTGCAGTGACACCGTAATGCGCTGTAATTTATGCCCTTACGGGCACACTACGAACGGGGTCTGCCCCATCTCCGAATGACAATCCACAAACCTTTCTATGGAGGAATCTCCGATGACAGAAACGATGTATCCCTACGCCGACGCAGGGGCGATCCGCCTCTGGCGGAATGATTCGCCCGCACTGACCAAGGCCAAGAGTGTCTACCAAACGCTGCGGCGGACGAGGCCGCGATCGAGGCAGGATCTGAAGAACTACGTGAAGGTCTTCCTCGGAATCGACGTGCCGGATGTACGCCTCTGCCCCGAGCACAGCAGCCCGATGGACTACCTCTGGCACAGCTTCGCCATTGATTTCCTGTGCGATGGGTGGCAGCCTCAAGCGCAGCTTGGGGATGGCCAGACCTCGGAACCATCCCCAAGTCCTTCGGACTTGAGGCTGCCACCAGCCATAGTCAATCATCAAACCGCAGATGCTATCGTCTGGGCCAATCGCGGCGGGGGCAAGACGGAGCTGGCGGCGGTCGCGACGCTGCTCGACTGCCTGTTCAAGAGCGGCTGCCAGGTCCGCATCCTCGGCGGCTCGGGCGAGCAGTCGAGCCGGATGTACGAGTATCTCACGCTGTTCCTCCAGCGCGGTTTCGCCGGCGCACTGGATGGCCCGATTCGCAAAGGCGGCTGCCGCCTCGCCAACGGCGCTGCGGTCGAGGTGCTGACGCAGTCGGCCACCAGCGTGCGCGGCCAGCACGTGCAGAAGCTGCGCTGCGATGAGGTCGAGCTGTTCGACGACGACGTCTTCGCCGCCGCCAAGTTCACCACGCTCAGCAAGGAGGGTCTACTGGCGGGCATCGAGCTGATCAGCACGATGCACCGGCCCTACGGGATCATGCAGCGCGAGGT
>JAAYBA010000083.1 GCA_012719085.1 Planctomycetota bacterium | reverse complement strand
GATGTGACCACCGCGCTGAGCTGGCGTGCCGGTCGCGACGCGGCCTCGTACGATGTCTACCTGGCCGGCGATCCGAACGAGCTGGCCCTGGTCGGTACGACCGCCGACGTGACGTTGTCGCCGAGCGACATCGAGTTCGGCAGCACCTACTACTGGATGGTCGATGCGATCAATCCGGACGACGCGAACCCGACCTGGGGCAGCGCCCTGTGGAGCTTCTCGACGCAGGAATACGCCCTGGTTGACGGCTTCGAGACCTACAACGACGACATCGACGCGGGCACGGCGATCTTCGACACGTGGCTCGACGGCTGGGTGAACAACACCGGCTCGACGGTCGGCTATATCCAGACGCCGTTCGCCGAGAAGACCATCGTCCACAGCGGCAGCCAATCGATGCCGTTGCAGTATGACAACGGCACCTCGCCGTTCTACTCGGAGGCCGAGCGGCAGTTCGACTCGCCGCAGAACTGGTCGGGCAACGGCGCCGATACGCTGGTGCTGTACGTTCGCGGCAACGCGCCGGCCTTCAAGGAAACCGCCGACGGGGGCGTCATCATGAGCGCCGTCGGCACGGACATCTGGAACACGACGGATCAGTTCCGCTATGCGTACAAGAGCCTCAGCGGCGACGGCTCGATCACGGTTCGCGTCGACAGCCTGGTCCGCAGCAACGAGTGGGCCAAGGCGGGCGTGATGATCCGTGAGACGCTCGAGGCCGGCTCGAAGCACGCCTTTATGTGTGTGACGCCGGACTACGGCACCACGTTCCAGCGTCGGCCGGTGGCGGGGACCGACAGCGCCAGCACGGACGTCGGCGGCTCGCCGGCGCCGCGCTGGGTGAAGCTGACCCGCACGGGCAATGTCTTCACCGCGCACGACTCGATGGACGGCGTGACCTGGACCGAGGCGGCGGTGAGCCCGGCGCTCGAGATCCAGATGGCCGCCAGCGTGTATATCGGCCTGGCGGTGACCAGTCACGACGCGGCGATTACGACGGCGGCGGAGTTCTCGAATGTGGCGATGACCGGCAGCGTAACGGGCGCCTGGCAGACGGCGGACATCGGGGCGACGCAGCCGACGGGCAACGACTCGGCCGATCCGATGTACGTTCGGATCGAGGACAGCGCCGGTCAGAGCGTGACGATCGTGAATCCCGATGCGGCGATCACGCTTCGTCCGACGTGGCAGGAATGGTCGATTCCGTACGCCGATCTGGCGGGCGTGAACATGGCTCGCATCCAGACGATGGTGATCGGCGTCGGCAGCAAGACCAGTCCGAGCGCCGGCGGCGTCGGCACGGTCTACGTGGACGACGTCGGCTTCGGCCGTCCGGCCGCGCAGTAGCTATCCTGACAAGCGGCGGACCGCCCGCCGCACCCTGTAGCACTCACGGGGCCTGCGTTCACGCGACGCAGGCCCCTTTTTGTGATTCTCCCTCTCGCCCGCCAGAGGACCTTCCATGGCCGTTCTGAAGCAGGAACGTCCGAATTTGTTGCGGCTACCTCTCTTGGCAGGCCCTTTATGGGGCCCAAAGGGCGAATTTGAGCATCCTCGGGAGGGGCTCGGCAAATATGCCTGAAGTTGCGTCACCGGTCTGCTAAACCCGGCGACCTCGAAGGCCGATACTGACGGTGTAGTTGGCTCACCGGACTGTCGTTGAAGTCCGCACGATGATGCGGGTTGGACGCCGCAGGGCAAACACACGGAGGATGGGTCCTAACCGAATTGGCCTTCGATGGCTGGGGTCGAGAGACTTCCAGTCGGGCAGGAGGGTACTATCGTTTTCGACGTGACATTGAAGGACTATCTCAAGGAGATAGACGAAGCGTCGTTGTTGACCTGGGAAGAGGAGTACGAGCTGGGTACCAAGGTCGTTGAAGACAACGATCCGTGGGCCCGCGAGATGCTGGTCCGCAGCAACCTGAGGCTGGTGGTGAACATCGCGAAGAAGTACGCCGGACGCGGCATGAGCCTGGGCGATCTGATCGAGGAAGGAAACCTCGGCCTGATCAAGGCGGTGGACTATTTCGATCCGGAGCGGGGCACGCGGTTCAGCACGTACGCGGCGTGGTGGATCAAGCAGAGCATCAAGCGGGCTCTGCTGGAGAACATTCAGCCGGTGCATGTCCCCACTTATATGGTCACGCTGATCAACCAGTGGCGTCACACGGCCTCGGAGGCCGAGAGTCGGATGGGACGCAAGCTGGCCGTCGAGGAAATGGCCGCCCTGATGCATCTTCCGCTTCGCAAGGCCAAGGTGATCCATCGCATTGTCGAGGTGCTTGGCAGTGCGAGCGACAGTCTCAACGGCGATGACTCGGACGAGGGGCACGGGATGGAGTTGACTCTGGAAGACGAGCATGCCGGCCGGCCCGAAGACCCGCTCGTGGAATATGAGCAGAAGCTCAAGGCGCTGCAACTGCTCGATGAAATCGACCCGCGTGAAGCCGACGTGTTGAAGCTCCACTACGGTCTGGGCGGACGTCGGGCGCTGACCCTCAAGGAGATCGGCAAGAAGATGGGTCTGACGCGCGAGCGGATTCGGCAGATTCGGCGTGATGCCCTGACTCGGCTCTACGAGTACATGGAAGGCGAATAGAACCGGACAGGATTTCGGTTTACGGTCTGCGGATCACGAGGTACCATCGGTGCATGGAATCGGTTGCCGACGTGCCGTCGTGGCGACCGGAAATCGGACCGATGGGCAATAGACGCCTGTCTCTTTGGATTGCGAGGGAACGCATGGAGTTGGCGCGGTACATCCGTGACATCCCGGACTGGCCGAAGCCGGGGATTTTATTTCGTGACATCACGCCGCTGCTGGGCAATCCGCAGGCATTGCGGGCGGCGGTCGACGCCATGTGCGCTCCGTTCAAGGACGTGGGCATCGCGCACGTCGCGGCCGTTGAGGCCCGGGGGTTCATCTTCGGAACGGCGGTGGCCGCCCGGCTCAATGCCGGCTTCGTGCCGATTCGCAAGAAGGGCAAGCTGCCCTTTGAGACCGAGCGCATCACCTACGATCTGGAGTACGGCACCGACACGCTCGAAATCCATCGCGACGCGGTGCCTGCCGGCGCCAAGGTCCTGATGGTCGATGATCTGCTCGCCACCGGCGGCACGATGAAGGCCGCTTGCGACCTCATCGAGAAGGTCGCCGGCGACATCGTGGGCATCACCTGTCTGATCGAATTGACCGACCTGCCGGGTCGCAAGGTCCTCGCTCCTCACGCCATCCACACCGTGATCTCATACTGACCCATCGGAGAGCAACGGGCCGGCGTCTTCACCGTCGCCCGTTCTGCGGGCGATGACGATGCGGTCCTGGTTCTGGTGGTCTTTCTCAATGGCGATAGTGGCAAACAGGGCGGTTCGTTCGAGCAGGTCGCGCACGGCGGGGCCTTGGGAATAGCCGATCTCCAACAGCAGGGCGCCGTCGGGTTTGAGGAAGCGGTCGATCTGCTCGGCGATGCGCCGGTAGAGGTCCAGGCCGTCGGCGCCGGCCAGCAGCGCCGTCGGTGGTTCATAGTCCTTGACGTTCTTGTCGAGTGTCTCATACTCGGCGGCACTGACGTAGGGCGGGTTGCACACGATCAGGTCCCATTGTGTTGCGTCGAGCTGCGGCACGAGCGGGTCGAACAAATCGCCGCAGAGCAGTTCCACTCGCTCCTGGAGGCCATGTTTAGCGACGTTCTGCGCGGCCACGGCAAGGGCCTTATCGCAGAGGTCCGTAGCCACCAAGCGGGCGTTGGGGCAGCCCTTGGCGATGGCGATGGCGATGCAGCCGCACCCGGTGCACAGATCGCAGACATGCTGCTGTCCCTCACGCGTGCGCAGGAATTCGATTGCCCGCTGCACGAGCAGTTCGGTCTCCGGCCGGGGGATCAGGCAGTCGGCGGTGACCTCCATTTCGAGCGAATAGAATCCCGTCCGACCGATTAGATATGCAACAGGCTCATGAAGGCCCGCCCGCTTGACCAGATCGTGCAACCGGTCGAGCGCGTCTTTCTCAACGACGCGGTCGAACTGCGTATACAGCTCGATCCGCTTGAGACCGAGCACGTGGCTCAAAAGCATCTCGGCGCTCAGACGTGGGGCATCGACTCCGTTCTTCGTCAGGTACTCGGTGATCCACGCCAGCAGTCTCTGGATTGTCCACGCTATCATGTGTGCGGCCTCGCAACGAGCAGACCGTTTTCGTGGGCCACACGAATGGCGAAGT
>JAAYBA010000587.1 GCA_012719085.1 Planctomycetota bacterium | reverse complement strand
GCCTCGTGGACGGCGTCTTCGAGTGTCTCGGAGATCGTCGGATGCGGGAACGTGATCTGGCGGATCGGTTCGCATGTGCCGATCAGCGTCCGGGCGAATGCTACGAACTCAGTCGCCAGCGGTCCGACCATCGTCACGCCGACGATCTCGTTGATCGCGTTGTCGCGAATGGCGTGAATCTGGCCGTTCGTGTCGTTCTCGGCCACGCTGCGTCCGTTGGCCTTGTAGAAGCCCTTGCCGACCGTGATGTCCAGCCCTTCGGCCTGGCACTTCGCCTCGGTCTTGCCCACCGACGCGACCTCGGGGAAGGTGAAGATCACTCGCGGGATCAGGTCGTAGTCAAGCATCTCCTCGCTGCCACCGGTGGCATTGGCGGCGGCGACTTCCGCCTCGGCCGTTGCGCCGTGCGCCAGGTAGGTGGTCCCGACCGCGTCGCCGACCGCGTAGACGCCCGGCACGTTCGTCTCCATCCGCTTGTTGACCTTGATGGCAGGGCCGTTCATATCGAGACCCAGGGCAGAGACGATGGCCTTGTCCACTGCCGCCCGCCGCCCGACAGCCACGAGCACGCGCTCGGCCTCGATGGCCTGTCCGCCGTCGAGATTGACCTTGGCCGATGAGGCGCCCTTGTCCACGCCCGTGACCTTTCGCCCGGTCAGCGCCTCGATGCCGAGGCCCTTGAACTCACGTTCGACCAACCGGCTCGCCCACGAATCGAGCATGGGCAGCAGGCTTTCAAGCGCCTCGACGATCGTGACCTTCGTTCCCATCGCCGCGTATACGCAGCCCAGCTCGCAGCCGATCACGCCGCCACCGACGATGACCATCGATTTGGGGATTTCCGGCAACGACAGCGCCTCGGTGCTGCTGATAACGATCTTGCCGTCGAAGGGAATGCTCGGGATCTGGATCGAGTCGGAGCCGGTCGCCAGGATCAGCTTGCCCGCTTCGAGATCGGTCTTCTGCCCGTTGGCTTCCACCGTGACCTTCGTCGGCGAGTGAACGACGGCCGTCCCTTCGAGGTAGGCGATCTTGCCGGACTTCATCCCACCCTGCATGCCCTTGCGCAGGCCCGTGATGATGCTCTCGCGACGCTGCTGGATCTTGGGCCAGTTGGGCGCCGCCGATGGGATGTCGATGCCCATCTCCGAGGCGCTTCGGGCCCGCATCAGCAGGTGGGCCGACGCCAGCAGGGTCTTGGACGGGATGCAGCCCCAGTTCAGGCAGGTGCCTCCGATGAACTCCTTCTCGACGAGAGCCACAGAGGCCCCTCGCTGGGCGCAGCGTCTGGCGGCCCTGGCGCCGCCGGGACCGGCCCCGATCACCACAACGTCAAACCTCTCAGCCATGCTCAACTACCTCACTGCAAAGGATGGTATTCTCGTGTCGTTCGATGCTTCTCACAGGCTGGTGTCGCCGGTGCGAAAGCAAGTATAACACAATGGGCCCCCGTGGCAAACCGCAACCGTGTCCGTTTGTAGTATGCCCGCAAGGGCATGCGAGCGCATCAGAGAACTCATGCAGCCGACGGGACGTAACGCCTTACGGCGTCACTACTAACGGGACTTCTTAGGGGCCATGAGGTGGAATTCCCAGATCGTTGGGCCGTCGGTGGCTTCGAGGATGTTCAGCCGGACGCGCTGGGCGGCGATGGGCTCGAAATCGGCGACGAACTTCTCGCCGATTCGCTCGCCCTCGAAGAACGTCGTCCACGTTCCATTGTCTGCGTACTGCAACTCGAAGCCCCGGACGCGGCTATAGGCCTCGCTGATCGCCACTCGCGAGATCGTCTCGGACTGGCCCAGGTCCACTTCCAGCCACGCCTGCTTAATGCCCGAGTCGGTGGCCCAACGCGTCCCCGGATCGTCGTCGAATGCCTTGTCGGGGCCGTAGGCATCGCTGTTCTGGAAGACGTTCGAGGCCTGGGCCTTCTTGCCTGCCGCCAGGGAAGCCGACGGCAGGGCGACCGGCTCGATGTCGCCGGCCCAGCCGTCAAGCGTCAGCGCCACGATCGTGTCGATCGTGTCGCGGTCGCCTTCGGGCACGGCGATCGTGATGGCCTCGGCGGTCTGGCGGACCGTGACCGAGCCGCCGGTCAGGATCGATGAACGGACGATCCGCTTCGGCAGCGGCGGCAGGGTGACAGCTCCATCCGGCCAGTCGAGGATGTGGACGTAGATGGTGTTGCCCTGATGCGTGCTGGCCAGCGAGGCGGTGGTCTTGAAGGGCCCGCCGCGCGTGCCATAGATGGTTTGCCCATACTTGTCGAGCCACCGCCCCATCTGCATCAGCCGGTCCACCTGTCGCGGCTCGATCCGCCCGTCGGGCATGGGCCCAACGTTGAAGAGCAGATTGCCGTCGCCACCGACTACGCGGACGAGCGTTTGGATGCACTCCTTCTCGGATTTCATTGCATCGTTCGGCTTCCACGCCCACTGCTGACAGATGGTCATGCAGGTTTCCCACGGTCGGTCGTTCTGGAAATTGCCGATGCGCTGCTCCGGCGTATCGTAATCGCCCGCGTTCAGGTGCGCCTGCGAGGTGACGCCGGCCATGCCCTGGCGGCCCTTGCTCACGCGGTTGTTGATGACCAGCGTCGGCTGGAGACCCTTCAGATAGGCGTACAATTCGTTGCCGTATTCGAGCGTCCAGGGCTCTTCCCACTCGCCGTCGAACCACATGATGCCCAGCGGGCCGTAGTTCTCGAGGATCTCGCGGGTCTGGTTCCTGAGGTACTCGTAATAGCGGGGCATGTTGGGGTTCGGCTTCTTCGTGCGGCCGCCGGGACTGCCCAGCGGATAGTCCGGATGGTACCAGTCGCAGATCGAGTGATAGGTGCAGAACTGAATGCCGTGCTTGGCGCAGGCGTCGGCCAGCTCGCGCATCACGTCCCGCTTGAACGGCGTGTTGCCGATGTGGTAGTCCGTATACTCCGACGGCCACAGGCAGAACCCGTCGTGGTGCTTCGACGTCAGGACGAGGTAGCGCATCCCGGCCTTCTTGGCCGTTGTGACCCACGCCTCAGCGTCGAACTGCGTGGGATTGAACCGCTTGTAGAGTTGGTCGTACTCCTCGCTCGGCACCTCGCGCCCGCGCGACCAGCCGATCTCCGTTCCGACGAGGCTGACCGGACCCCAATGGACAAAAAGCCCGAACTTCATATCCCGCCACGCTTGCATCGGGTCGCCGGCAGCGGCAGGGCACGACTGGGCCCAGACGCCTGCGATGCACAGAACGATCCCCACGACTCTCACTGCCTGGTTGTGTCCGCACGTTCTCATGAGCCAGCTCCTTTCGATGAATTCCTGTCGCGTGCGCCCAGTATACCCGCCCGTCGCCCGCCACGAAACACGCAATAGGTCCTATTGGTCCTGTGGGTCCTATGAAACCCCAGAAACCCTGCAACTTGACACCGAGGGCGAAAATGCGAAAATCGATGTTGAATAGCGACGGCTGCCGAGCACCGGCAACGGTATGAGAACTCCTTATCGAGCCAGGGAGTGCGGAAGCCATGAATGCGGGAAAGCGAAGCGAAAGCGAGCGGGCCTTCACTCTGATCGAACTACTGGTCGTCATTGCGGTGATCGCGATGCTGATGGCGATCCTGATCCCGGCGTTGCAGCGGGCGCGCAGACAGGCGCGGGCCGTGGTCTGCCAAGCCCACCTGAAGCAGTGGGGCGTGCGCCTGGCAACCGGCGCCAGCGAGGACGATGCAAGCCTGCAGAAGTGGGACAGTGCCGGCAATACTCACAAGGCCTGGCGTTTCAGTTTGCAGGCCGATGATGTGCCGCCCCCGGAGAATCGCTCGCGGGACATACGCTTCTGTCCGATGGCCACCACACTGCTGATGGATGAGGACCGAGGCTCGCCGGGCGAGGTAGTGACGGGCTACGGCGGCACCTTCCGGGCCTGG
>JAAYBA010000586.1 GCA_012719085.1 Planctomycetota bacterium | reverse complement strand
GGGCGTTGGAGATCTTCTCGACGGCGTTCTGTCTGCGCAACAGCTTCCACTGCAACGGGGACCAGACGGACAAAGGCTACAGCAGCTTCCGCTACCGGCCGTTCACGCTCGAAGGCAACTTCGCCGCGGCCGCCGGCTTGCAGGAGATGCTCCTGCAGAGCTACAGCGGCACGATCCGCGTCTTCCCCGCCGTCCCCAACAGTTGGCAGGATGTGTCGTTCGACAAGCTCCGCGCCGAAGGCGCGTTCGTGGTCTCGGCCGAACGCCGGGCCGGTCGTGTCACGTTCGTTGAAATCCGCGCTGAGGCGAGCGGGACATGCCGGCTGGAGAACCCCTTCGGCGAGGCAACCTACAACGTTAAAGGGCTGGACAAGAACAACGTCCGCACTGCGGAGACCGACCTGATCTTCCGACTTGTGGCCGGGCAGACAGTCCGATTGATCCGCGAACCTCGTTAGGAGGACCCGATGACCAACCGCTGCAAGGCAATCGAGCGTTTGAACCGTGTTCTCTGGGGGTATCTGCTGCTGATCGTCACGGCCGGCGGCTCGCCGGCCTCGGCCAGGTTCTGGACTGTCGCACCGAAGGAGATCCCGGGGATCGCCTCGGACGAACAGGTGCGGACCATTGCGGAGGCGGTCTCGCGGGCCCAGCCGGGCGACACCATCGTCATTCATGCAGGCATCTATCGCGAGAGCGTCCGAATTGACAGGAGCGGCTCAGAGGACCAGCCCATCACGATCCGTGCGTCCGAGGGTCAGACCGTGATCCTCACGGGGGCCGACCGCATCACGGACTGGACGAAGGAAGACTCGCCGAACGAAGACGTGTGCAGCACGCCCTGGCCACACAGGTTTGTGTCCTGGAACAAGAATCACACCCATCCCGGCGACGAGTTCCATCGCCTCATCGGTCGGTGCGAACAGGTCTTCGTCGGCGGCTATCCCCTGCGGCAGGTCCTCGAACGCGACAAGCTCACGCGCGGGACCTTTTGCATCGATCTCGACGCACAGCGTCTGCTCGTTTGCGGCTACGACGATCGTGACATTGCGGGCAACAAGGTCGCCGTCGAGGCGTCCGCGCGCGACCGCATCCTGAGCGTCAAGGGCAGCCACATCGTCGTGCAGGGCCTTCGCTTCCGTTACGCCGCCAACCGCGCCCAGCAGGGCGCCGTCGAGTTCGCGGGCAATCACATCACCGTGAAGGACTGCGTCTTCGAGTACACCAACGCCAGCGGCGCTCAGTTCACCGGCGAGAACATCACCGTCCGCAACAGCACGTTCCAGCATAACGGCCAACTCGGCTTCGGCGCCAGCCGGTCGCATGGTCTGCGGATGATCGGCTGCACCGTGCGAAACAACAACACCAAAGGATTCGATCGTGGCTGGGAAGCCGGCGGCAACAAGATCTGCCTGGCACGCGGGGTCATCCTCGAAGACAGTACGTTCGTCGCCAATCGTGGCAACGGCATCTGGTTCGACATCGGCAACGAGGATTGCATCGTCCGCCATTGCCTGATCGCCGACAACGAAGACGCGGGCATCTTCTACGAGATCAGCTACGGCCTGCACGCCCACGACAACGTCATCGTCGGCAACGGCCTGGCCGATTCGCCCGGCGCCTGGGGCGCCGCCGCCGGCATCAGCCTGTCCAGCTCGCCCGGCTGCACGATCGAGCGCAACCTGCTGATCGGCAACAAGGAGGGATTCAGCCTCCGCGAACAGCAGCGCTCGACACCCAAGATTGACGGCGGCTCGGAGCCCGTCTGGAACCACGACCAGATCGTTCGCCACAACGTGCTGGCGTTCAACCGCGACGCCCAGGTCTGGGGCTGGTTCGACATCGGCGACGAACGGCACTGGCCCAAGGCCACGCAGAGCGAGCAGGCCGGCGACCGCGCGCTGGCGGACCTGAACCTGACGTTCGAGAACAACCTCTACTGCCCCACCGCCGGTCAGGGCCTGTTCCACTGGGGCGTCACCTGGAAACGGCACGAGAGGTACCGGAACCTCGAAGAGGTGCGATCCAAGCTGGGGCTGGACCAGGGCAGCCGGGTCGCAATGCTCTCTTTCACAAACCCCTTCGCTCTGGACCTGCGAGTCCCGGCCAACAGCCCGGCGATCTCAATGGGCTGCTATCCGCGAGGGACCGTACCCACCGTGCAGTTGGGAGTCGGCCCATGACTCGCGGGTGCACTTGACGTTTGTAGGCAGATCCTGGGGGGCTCTGCAATCGACTTTGTCATTCCGACCGAAGCGAAGCGCAGTGGAGGAATCTGGCTGCGAATGGGACATTGCCTTGTCCTCGGCCAGATTTCTCCGTGCGGGCTTCGCCCCACTCGGCTGCGCTCCGGACAAGCCCTTAGTCGAAGAGACAAGATTCCTTCCTGGACTTGGCAGGAACCTACCTACAAACGTGCAGTGCACCCATAACGTGCGTTTGGGCCAAATCGTGATTGAGGGCCTCGCCTGGATTCGCTATAATGGTGGTTTTCGCCCACGGGGTATGGGATGGCGGTCCCGAACCCGGCGGGTGTGGCGACGTATCAACGGGGAAATGCAGACAACGATAGGCCATACCGTCTCGGATTTGCACCTGCTGACCAATCGCAGTTCAGCCGGACGGAGGATGCCCGGCCTGCACCAGGCGGCCTCAGAGGCCGGCCTGTTCGTCCTCAACGGCGACATCTTCGACTTTCAGTGGTCCATCTATCCCGACCTTGGCCAGTCGCTGTGGTTCGTGGAGAACTGGATCGGCGATCTCGTCGGCCGGCACCCGCATTGCCAATTCGTGTTCATCATGGGCAACCACGACAGTCTTCCGGCCTATGCGGAGCTGCTCGAAGGGTTGTCCGCCCGGCATGTCAACCTGACGTGGGACCCGTTCTATCTGAAGGTCGGCGAGAAGGTGTTCCTGCACGGCGACGTGCACAACTCGCCGACGCCCCAGACGCTGGCGGCCTATCGAGCGAAGTGGCATGGCCCGCCCCACAAGGCATGGGTCCACACGGCGTACTATGTGTTCGCGTGCCTGCGCGTGCCGCGTCTGGTGCACGAGTTGTCGCCGCGACATCGACCGGTCGCCGACGTGATTACGTATCTCAAGGCCGAGCTGGGCCCTCGCTTCGCCGAGGTGCAGGATGTCTACTACGGCCACACGCACAGGCCGCATTCGAACTTCGTTCAACAGGGGCTGCGGTTCCACAACACCGGTGCGACGCTCCATGGCGTGCGATCGCGGATTCAGACGTTCCTCTACGACCCGGCTGACCTCGAACGCGGTCTGGAGGAGCGGGCCCATCAGGCCGAGAGCATCCACACCGAAGCCGGGCAAATCGTCTGAGCAAAGCCCCCGTCGGGAGCGTCAATCGTGCCGCAGGGCGACCACCGGATCGACGCGGGCGGCCCGCCGGGTGGGATAGATGCCCGCCAGCAGGCTGACGAGAATCGAAAAGCCGATACCGCTCAGGCAGAGCCACCAGGGGAAGCTGAAATACTGGATGAAAGGCACGCCCTCGCGCGCGGCAAAGCCGTTGACGACCTGGTTGATGACGAAGCTCACCGCCCACGCCAGGGCCAGGCCGAAAACGCCGCCGAGCAGGCCGATCATGCCCGACTCGAAGAGGAAGATCCGCTGCACGTCCCCGTCGGTCGCCCCGACGGCTTTCATGACGCCGATCTCGCGATAGCGTTCGAGGATCGACATCACCATCGTATTGACGATGCCCAGCGAGGCGACGGCGATGCCGATCATCCCGATCGCCAGCAGGAACATGTCCATGATGATGAAGCCCTTCTGCATCTCCTCAAGCTGGTCCATCAGCGCGAAGGTCCGCAGGCCGCGCTCTTCGAGGCTGGCCTTGACGGACATCACCTGGCGGGTCGAGGCGACCTTGACGGTCACGGCGGAATAGCCGGCCGTTTCTTCCGGCAACTGGAAGAGGTCCGACACGCCGGTCAGAACCAGCTTGCGCATCCCGGCGGCGGCCCCGGGCGGAACGAACGCATCGCTGCGGATCGGCAGCGGGCCGCCGAACCCCATCCGTTCGAGAACCCCGGCGATGGTGAAGGAATAGACCCGATTCGATACAGGCAGCCTCTGATCGCCTCGCCCGAAGGCCATCCGCGCCAGGCTCTGGAGGCTGAAGTCGAGCACGACGGTGCGGATTTCGATCTCGCGGCCGACGGCGTCCTCCGGCTGCGTGACGTTCAGCCGGCGCAGCAGCGAATCGCTGACCATCACCTCGTTCGCGTCGTCACTCGCATACGCCCGGCCCGCGCGCAACTGGACCAGCGCCGAACCGCACGCCTTCGACGTGACGACCTGGACGAGCGTGAACTGCTCTCTGGAACCCAGACGAATCTGGGCGGGAAACCGCATCTCCGGATAGGCCGCCTCGACGCCCTCGATCTGCGTCAGCTCTTCGAGCAGATCGTCGTCGAGCACCGCAACCGATTCGTTCGGATCGCCGGCCGGCTGCGGCCGCGCATGGCGGCGAAGACGGGCCGAACGCGGACCGCCGCCGCTCCTGGGCGTGACGTTGATGTAGTTGAACAGTTCCAGTTCGTTGAATCGGTCCTTGATGTTTCGCTGAATGCCCTGCCCGAACGCGAACATGCAGATCAGAGAGCCGACGCCGATCACCACGCCGCCGGTTGTCAGGACCGTGCGCAGTTTCTTCTTCCACAGATTCGCCCAGGCATGTCCGACGTAATCGCTCGCTCTCATGGGCGGTCCCTCAACGTCTCGTGCGAGAGGACCGCCCCATCCTGGAGGCGGATCAGCTCGTCGGCGAACTCGCGCAGCAAGGCCTCTTCGTGCGAGATCATCACGATGGTCAATCCCCGCTCGGTTTTGAGGTCGAAGAGCATTCGGACAATCTGCCGGGACGTTCGGCTGTCGAGGTTGCCGGTCGGCTCGTCGGCCAGCAGGATCGCCGGCCGGTTGACAAGCGCCCGCGCGACGGCGACGCGCTGCTGCTCGCCGCCGGACAGTTCCGACGGAAGGTGGTGGCCTCGCGCTTCCAGGCCCACCGCAGCCAGCAGTTCGGTCGCTCGACGAATGCGTTCCTTCCTGGCCACGTCGGCAAACAGCAGCGGAAACGCCACGTTCTCAACGGCCGAATACGACGGGATGAGGTTGAACGACTGGAAGATCATCCCGATGGTATACCGGCGAAACAAAGCCAAATCGGTCTTGCTCAGGTCGGAAATCCATCGGTCATCGACGCGGATGCGGCCGGCTGACGGCGTGTCGAGTCCGCCGAGCAGGTTCATCAGGGTGGACTTGCCCGAGCCGGAGGTCCCCGTGACGCCGACGAACCGCCCCCGGCCGATCGAGATTGTGGCGTCGCGCAAGGCGACGACCTCCACCGGCCCGGACGAATAGACCTTGGTCAGCCCTTCGATCTGGATGAAACCGTCAGCGTCCATGCGCGAGCAGAAAGGCCTGCAATCCCTCCAGGTCGTCGGTGTTGATCAGATCGACGCCGGCCGCGAGCAGTTGTTTCCACAGGGCCTCCCGCGCATCAGACCGGGCGTCGGGCGTGGCCCAGAATCGCACCAGGCGCCCTTTGGCGTGGGCGGCCTCGACGATGTCCCTGAGCTTCTGTCGCTCCGGGTCGGGCATCGGCCCCTCGCCCCGCCAGGTGAAGTTGCGGCCCCAGTGATCGCTGATTATCGGGACCAGCTCGGCCGGCGTATCAGAGTACAGGTCCGCCAGGCGGCCGTCGTAGCCGGCGTAGCGGACCGGCTGCGAACGCATCGGCTCCAAAGGCCGATTGCCCGAGATCAGGACCAGCACCGCTCTGTCCCTCCGTCCTTCGGGCCCGAAGGACGTGACGAGATCGCGGTATTCGGCGAGCACTTCGTGCAGCCTTCGATAGGTCGGCTCGGCGGCCGACTTGATGTCGATCAGCAACAGGAACCGCGCGTGGTCCCGGTAGATGCGTCCGTCGTTGGCCTTGGCGCGTTCCCGCAGAGGATTGAGGTAGAGCCTTTGGAGCGTTCGCTCGGGGCGAATCTCGGGCGCGTCGTGCGCGACGCAAAGCTCTTCGCCGACGAGAAAGATGTCCGCCTCAACGCTCGTGAAGCCGTGCGCCAGCGCGTCGAGCAACGGTCGATCGTGGAGGTAATCGTTGTGCGCGTGGGCCTGCGGCAGCCCAACGACGTCCGCCTGCGCCAGCATCGCCGCAACCAGAATGATGGATATGCCCGTAGTCATGTGCCGCCCTCTCAAGAAAGGCCCTGCAGAACATGGCAGTCTTGCCGCTGGATTTACGACTCCCTACCATAGCCCTTCCCCCGTCCGGTGACAACAAAAAGACGTACCCGCGCGATCAGCAGATCGCCGAGGCCCGAGAATATCGGGATTTCGGGACGAGGGCGGCATTGCACGGCACAGGGCCGGCACGTAGAATGGTTCCCACTGACGGGTAGAGTGGAGGTTGTGGTGACGCGGCGCAGGATCGCTTCGCTCCAGACCCCGCGAAGGCTTCGAGTAGGGATGCAGCAGAAGATGGGAGGTCTCGCATGAAGGGCTCGCCATATCGGATCGCAGCAGCTATCGCAACCGCCCTGGCGATCGCAGCGGTAGCGTCCATCGCGCGGGGGCAATCGCCGCAGACGGTCATGGTCCCGATGCGCGACGGCGTCCGGCTCGCCACGGACGTCTACGTCCCCGACGGCGACGGGCCGTGGCCGACCGCTCTGATCTGCACGCCCTACAGCCGCAAGGGCGCCCAGGGATTCGCCAAACAGGCCCTCGAACGCGGATACGCCCTCGTCGCCCAGGACTTTCGCGGGCGGTTCGACTCCGAGGGCGATGACTACCCCGTTTTCCTGGCCGGCGGCTGGGGCGAGCACCAGGACGGCTACGACACCGTCGAATGGATCGCCCGACAGGAATGGTCCAACGGCAAGGTCGGCGGTTTCGGCATGAGCGCCCCCGGCATCGCCCTGAACATGATGGCCCCGAGCCGGCCGCCGCATCTGGTCTGCTGCTACGTCAGTGTCGCGTTCTCGAGCATGTATCATCAGGCCGCCTATCAGGGCGGCGCGTTTCGCAAGGCCCTGCTGGAAACCTGGCTGACTCTGAGCGAATTCAGTCCGAAGAACCTCGAACTGTTCCGGGCGCATCCGGACTACGACGATTTCTGGCGAGCGTTCGATTGCGAAAGCGTCGCCGATCGGGTCAATATCCCAACAATGTACGTCGGCGGCTGGTATGACATCTTCGTCGCCGGGACGCTCAACAGTTTCGTCACGGTCCACAAGCAAGGCGACCAGGGCGCACGCGGCAAGTGCCGCCTCGTAATGGAACCCTACGGCCACGGACGCAACGAAGACCTGGTCTTTCCCAACACCGGCCATCTGCAGGCGGCCGACATGTGGAACTGGTTCGACGTCTGGTTGAAGAACGACGGCCGGGGCATCGAAGAAATCCCCGTCATTCAGTACTACGTCATGGGCGATCCGGGCGACCCGAACACGCCCGGCAACCGCTGGCGGACCGCCGACGACTGGCCCCTCCCGGCCGATAGGAGGAAGATCTATTTCCACACCGACAAGCGGCTGCGGCTCCGCCCGCCACAGGACCTCTTCGGCTCGCTGTCATACGAGTACGATCCGAGGGACCCCGTCTCCACGATCGGCGGGGCCAACCTGACGATCTCCAAGGGCCCCATGGACCAGCGGCCCGTCGAGGGCCGGCCCGACGTTCTGCTGTTCGATTCGCCCGTATTCGACAGATACATCGAGATCACCGGGCTGGTCACGGTCAAGCTCTGGGCGTCGTCGACCGCCCCGGACACGGACTTCACCGCGAAGCTCTGCGACGTCTATCCGGACGGCCGGAGCATGCTCGTGCTCGACGGGATCGTCCGCGCCCGCCACCGCAACTCGATGGAGACGAGCGAGCCGCTGGAACGTGACAAGATCTACGAGTTCGAGATCGACCTGTGGGCCACCAGCCTGGTCTTCAGTCCCGGCCATCGCATGCGCGTCGCGCTGTCGTCCAGCAACGCGCCCCGCTTCGAGCCCAACCCCAACACGGGCCGGCCCTCAGGCGCCGACGACAAGGCCGAGGTGGCGACGAACACGATCTATATCAACGCCGAGCATCCGTCGCACATCGTGCTGCCCGTCGTCTGGCGATAGCCGAGTACCCCGGCCGACGACCTCTCAGGAGCCCCCAATGAACTGTCGTATGCACACCCGCCGACTCATCACGGCCATCTGTCTGAGCCTTCTGACCTCAAGCGTCGTCTGGGGCGCTGCTGCTCAGTTGCGATTTGAGCGCAGTGACTCCGGATACGGCGTACGCGTCGTGCTGGACGGCCGCACAATCCTGACCTCGCCCGCTGAGGGGCTCTGGTCGATCGCAACCGACTGGAAGGACGGCTGGCCCGCCGACTGGGCCCACGCCGGGCCAACGGAAATGCAGAGTGCGGGAGACTGGACGATCCTGACGGGCAAGCTGAACACCAAGTCGGGCACGTGGCTGCTCCGCGATGCGTATCGAATGGAAGGCAACCTCATCCAGTGCGTGCGCCGCTTCACCTGGCAGGGAGAGGACACCGCGAAGCGAACGACTCTGTCCGTCCGCTTCCAGTGCCCCGGCACGGGCGCCGGGGTGTTGCTGCCGGGCATTCTCTATCATGGCAACCCTTCCGGCGCCCGAAGCGGACGCGTCCCCGTCTACGAAGGTAAACCGGGCGAGATCGCCTTCTTCGAAGAGCATCGCTTCCCCATGCCCTACGCCAGCATCGAATGGCCCGACTCGTCGGGACGCACGGGCGCCGCGATGCACAGCCTTCCGTCGCCTGCGCCCTTCGGCCATCGGCCGGACCAGTGGTGGTCGTTGGGTCTGACCGCACGGGACAACGGCACCGAGCTGGCGCTGCTGTCCGGACCCTGCGCATCCAACGGCCGCAAGAGCGTCGTCAAGGCGACGCAGAACGGATTCCTTCCGTACGAGCACGCCTACCTCGACGTTCCCGCCGGAGCGATCGTAGAGAAGACCTTCTACCTCCAGGCCTACGACGTCGATTCCGAAGGCTCAGGCTTCCAGCATCCCACGCGTGCCTCGCTGGAACTCTTCGCTCCTCACAGCCTCGACGGAATGCCGACATTTTCGGAGATCATTCGGTCGAAGTACGGCTTCGCCAAGACGCGGTGGCTTGAGACGGAAACGGCGGCCGGCTTCCGGAAGTACTCCGACCGCAACTTCTTCGTGCTGGGCTGGTGCGGCCAGGCCGCCGCGTGTGGCTATGCCTTTCAGGTCCTGGCAGACGAACTGAACGACCCCAACGCCCGGCCGATGGTGCAGAAGTCGCTCGACTTTGTCGCAACGACGGAATTCCACGATCAGGGATTCTGCACGTGGTACAACGCCGACGAGCGACAGTGGATTCGCGGAGGAAACCCCGAACTGCTCTCGCAAGGGCAGGCCATGCTCAACGTGGCCAACGCGATTCGCCTGGGCAAGAGCGAGGGACTCGATGTCACTCGATGGGAGCAGTTCCTGCGCCGTGCCTGCGATTTCCACGCTCGGCGGATCCTGTCCGACGCATGGCGTCCCGTATCCACCAACGAAGCGTTCTTCATCGCGCCGCTGTGTCAGGCGTACCGGCTCTTCGAGGTCGAGGCCTACCGCGCCGCCGCCGTGAAAGCCGGCCAGGTGTACGCCTCGCGGCACGTGAACATGCGCGAGCCCTATTGGGGCGGTACGCTGGACGCCAGTTGCGAAGACAAGGAAGGCGCGTTCGCCGCGTTGCAGGGCTTCCTCGCCCTGTACGAGCTGACGGGTCGGCGTGAGTATCTCACGTGGGCGGCGCACGCCGGCGACGTGGTGCTGACGTATGTCGTGGTCTGGGACATCGACCTGCCGGCCGGACGGCTTCGCGACCATGGGTTCAAGACTCGCGGCTGGACCGCCGTCTCCGTTCAGAACCAGCACATCGACGTCTTCGGCGTGCTCATCGCCCCGGACATCTACCGCCTCGGCCGGCACCTCGACCGCGATGACCTCAAGACGACCGCCCTGCTGATGGTCCGCAGTTGCGGCCAGCTCATCGATCCCCTCGGCAGCCAGGGAGAGCAGCCCCACCACACAAACTACGCTCAACACGGTGACTTCCGCAAGCAGTTGGAGGCCGGCGACATCACCGGCGTACGCGGCAACTACGTCGAACAGTGGACCGTCTTCTGGATCACCGCGCATTTCCTGAACGCCGCCCAGTTCAAGGAGCTGGGCGTGCCGATCTGGTAGGAGCGATCCGCCTCTGGCGGACCTCGCCGCGCGAGGTGCAGCAAGCCTATGCAAACCAAGACGCTCAAAAGTGACTCGCTGTTGCTGGTGGCCGCCTTCTTCTGGGGCACGACCTTCGTCGCGCAGCGCAGGGGCATGGACCATCTCGGCCCGATGACGTACAACGCCCTGCGCTTTCTGCTCGGCGCCGTCACGCTGGCGCCCCTGATCCTCTGGCCCGCTCTTCGCCTGCCGGGCACGCGGACGGGCAGCCCACGTCTTCTGCTCTGGGGCGGCGTCCTGGCCGGCGCGGCCCTGTTCGCGGGGGCGGCGCTCCAGCAGATGGGCCTGCAATACACCACCGCCGGCAAAGCAGGGTTCATCACCAGCCTCTACGTCGTCCTGGTCCCGCTGATGGGCCTGTTCCTGGGCCACCGCTGCGGCCCGTGGCTGTGGCTCGGCGTCGGCCTGACGGTGGCGGGCCTTTATCTGTTGAGCGTCGGCGAATCGTTCACCATCGCCAAGGGCGATCTGCTGGTGCTCAGCAGCGCCCTGTTCTGGGCGATCCACGTGCAGGTGATCGGCTATCTGGCCAAACGGGGCGACCCGCTGCGTCTGGCCTGCGCGCAGTTCCTGGTCTGCTCGGCATTGAGCTTGCTGGTCGCCCTGCTCGGCGAGCCAATCGCCGTTGACGCGATCCGCGCGGCCGCCATCCCCCTTCTCTACGGCGGGGTTCTCTCGGCGGGGGTGGCCTTCACGCTGCAGGTGATCTGCCAGCGGACCTCGCCGCCGGCGCACGCGGCGATCATTATGAGCCTTGAGACCGTCTTCGCCGCCGTGGCCGGATGGCTGATCCTTCACGAACGCATGGGTCTGCGCGGCCTGGCCGGCTGCGCCCTGATGCTGGCCGGACTGATGGTCGTGCAGTTGCCGCCGCTGCTCGGGTCTCGTCGGAAATCCCCGCCCCCGGCCGGAGATATGGCGACCCTGGCCGAAGGACCGCCCTATCACGATCCGGTCGGCTGAGATGAACCTTTCGCATTGTCGTCAGTATTCTCTGGGAACGATGCGTTGGCCGTTGCAGTTCGAGGCCCGATCTGCGATTATGGCGCCGTCACGTTTCGTGTCCCGCCGGACCGATGTCAGCGGGACGACAGCAATCAAGGAGCCCTTCATCGTGCCATTGGGAGGACACACCTATGTATAGCCCGGAGATTTCCCGACGCCAATTCATCGCCACGACCGCCGCGATCGCCGGAGGCATCGCGATGTCACCTCTGACCGCCGGCGCGGCCGGGGCGGCGCGAAAGACGGCCGCCGACCAGGTCGCCCTGGGCCGGACGGGCCTGAAGCTCAGCCGGCTCGGTGTAGGCTGCGGCAGCAACAGCGGCAACGTCCAGCGGGCCCTCGGCCACGACGGGTTCAACCGTTTGATCCGATACGCCTACGATCGGGGCCTGACCTACCTCGACACCGCACAATCCTATCAGACCCACGAGTGGATTCGCCAGGCCATCCAGGGCCTGCCGCGAGAGAAGTTCTTCATCCAGACCAAGATGAGCGGCAACCCGGAAAAGCCGTTGGAGGTGCTCGATCGCTTCCGCCAGGAGCTGGGGACCGACTATATCGACAGCGTGCTGACCCACTGCACCGTCACGCCCGACTGGGACAACGAGCGAAGGCGCGTCATGGACGCACTGGAAGAGGCCAAGGCCAAAAAGATCATCGGGGTTCACGGCGTCTCCTGCCATAGCCTGCCGGCGCTGGAACTCTCCGCCCGCCTGGACTGGGTCGATGTCAACCTGGTGCGGCTGAATCCCCAGGGCGCGCACATGGACACGCCGGCCCTGACGTGGAACGCCACGAGCAATGCCTCGCACGTGCTGCCAGTGATCGAGCAGATCAGGATCATGCGTCAGAACGGCCACGGCGTGATCGGGATGAAGATGATCGGGGACGGCGATTTCACCGAGGCCGCCGATCGGCGGACGGCGATCCGATTCGCCATGCAGTCCGGCCTGACCGACGCCGTCGTCATCGGATTCAAGAGCACTGAGGAGATCGACGAGGCCGTCAAAACGATCAACGCCGCCCTGGCCGTTTTGACATAGACGGCCATAGGGCCGAGTGTGAAGAAGTGTGAAGTGTGAAGTGCGAAGTGGTCAGTCGCAGACTGATTCGGGAGTGCTGTATGGGACGTCGTCGTTGGGTGGTCACCGGTATGGTCGTTGTCGTTCTTTCGTTCGCCGCGTTGGTGGTCTACGCCGCCGAGCAGGCCAGGCCCAGCGACGAGTTTCGCAAGCAGTTCATCGACAACTTCCGCCGGACGGGCCTGAACACTGCGCCCGGGGACGCCATGATGCTGCGCATCCTCGTCGAGGCCTCCGGCGCCAAGCGGGGCGTCGAGGTCGGCGCTGCCAGCGGCTACGGCGCGATCAACATGGGGATCGCCTTCGAGCGGACCGGCGGCCACCTCTACACCCTGGAGATCGATCCGCGAATGGTCCGCCAGACCCGCGAGAACGTCGCGAAGATGGGCTTGCAGAACACCGTCACCTGCATCGAGGGCGACGCCCTCAAGACCCTGCACGAGATCGAAGGCCCGATCGACTTCGTCTTTCTCGACGCGGTCAAGAGCGACTATCTCAAGTACCTTGAGATCCTCGAACCCAAGCTCGCCAAGGGCGCCGTCGTGGTCGGTGACAACGTCATCGCCTCCGCCCGCGCCATGAAGGACTTCCTCGACTACATCCAGAGAAGCCCCGACTACGACACCACCATCATCCGCGCCTCGATGGAGAAAAACGACGGCATGTCCATCAGCTACAAAATCCGCTGAGCGATCACCGCGTCGCTCTCTTGGACTGTGGATACTACAGGCTGTTGCACCAGAAGATGTCGATCATCCCGTCGAGCGTGCCCCTGTGAATGCTCGTGTCCGACGGATCGACGCTCTTCTTGTTCGC
>JAAYBA010000585.1 GCA_012719085.1 Planctomycetota bacterium | reverse complement strand
CCACCGAACGCGACGATGCCGGCGCACCAGCGGACGTCCACGCCTTTGAGCGCATACAGCAGCACCGCAATCAAAGTCGTCGCGACGACGGCGATGAGCCGAAAGCCGTTGAGGTCTTTGCGGCTTGGATTCCAGTTGACGCTAACCAACGACATCATTCACTCCTCTGATCCATCGCCTCGTCAATCCAGCTTGAACTGTGACTTGTAGCGTTCCACGTCATGCGGCGGCACCTGCGGTTGCTCGTGCTTGTAGAGCAGATGCCTGCCCAGGACGAGCACGTCCATATCGGTGGCCATGAAACAGCGATAGGCATGCTCGGGCGTGCAGACGATCGGCTCGCCACGGATGTTGAAGCTGGTGTTGATGATCACCGGGCAGCCCGTCCTGGCCTTGAAGCGGCTCATCAGCTCGTACAAGGGCCCGTGACGCTCCCGGTCCACCGTCTGAACCCGCGCCGAGTAGTCCACGTGGGTCACCGCCGGAATGACGCTGCGCTTGTCCCTGAGGCGGTCGAGCCCCGTCGCCCGCGTGCCGTCGCCGTCAAGCCGCTTGTCCGGCCGCACCGGCGCGACGATCAGCATGTACGGGCTCTCCTGCCCCGGTTCGAGACCGAAGTATTCCGGCGCATCCTCGACCAGCACACATGGTGCAAAGGGCCGAAACGATTCTCTAAACTTGATTTTGAGGTTCATCACCGACTGCATCTTCTCGCTGCGGGCGTCTCCGATGATGCTCCGGCTGCCCAGAGCACGCGGCCCGAACTCCATCCGACCGTGGAACCAGCCCACCACGCTTTCCGACGCGATCAGGTCTGCTACGCAGTCGTATAGATCGGCCTCCCGCGCGAAGCTGTGGTGCGGCGCGTCAACGCTCTGGAGGAATTCGCGGATCGCCTCGTCATCGAACGCCGGACCGAGCAACGACCCGCCCTGCGCATCGCGAACGCCGACCTTGCGTCTGTGATCAAGCAACTGATACCAGACGAATAGCGCCGCCCCCAACGCCCCGCCGGCATCCCCGGCCGCCGGCTGCACCCAGATGTTCTCGAACGGACTCTCTCGCAGGACCCGCCCGTTGCCCACGCAGTTCAGCGCCACTCCGCCGGCCAGCACGAGGTTCTTCATCCCCGTCTCCTGGTGAACGTTCCGGGCCATGCGCAGCATGATCTCCTCCGTCACCGACTGGATCGAGGCGGCCACGTCCATCGTATGCTCGGTGATTGGGCCCTCCGGCTTGCGGACCGGCGCGCCGAAGAGACGCTCGAACCGCCGGTCCACCATCACGGTCTTGTACCCATAGGGGAAATACCGCATGTTCAGACGAAACGAACCGTCCCCCTTGAGGTCGAGCAGTTCTTTGAGAATCAGGTCATGGAACTTCGGCTCGCCGTACGGGGCCAGACCCATCAACTTATACTCGCCCGAGTTGACGCGAAAGCCGGTGTAGTAGGTGAAGGCCGAATACAACAGACCCAGCGAGTGCGGAAAATGTATGACCTTCTGCAATTCGATGCGGTTGCCCCGCCCGACACCGGCGCTGGCGGTGGCCCATTCGCCGACCCCGTCGAGGGTCAATATGGCGGCCTCTTCGAAGGGGCTTGGGAAGAATGCGCTGGCCGCGTGCGACTCATGGTGCTCGGTGAAAACGTATCGCCCCTTGTACTTGCCGCCCAAGGCCCGATCCAGCTCGCGGGGCAGGTGCAGTTTCTGTTTGAGCCAAAGCGGGATGCTCATCAGGAACTGGCGAAAGCCGCGAGGGGCATAGGCGATGTAGGTCTCCAGCAGACGTTCGAAGTGAACCAGGGGCTTCTCGTAGAACACGACGAAGTCGAGGTCCTCCGCTCGCAGCTTTGCGACCTGAAGGCAGAACCCCACCGCATGCGACGGGAACCCGGGATCGTGCTTGATCCGCGTGAAACGCTCCTCCTGCGCGGCTGCAACGATCGCGCCGTCGACCACCAGGGCCGCCGCACTGTCATGATAGAACGCCGATATGCCCAGGATATTCATCATTTCACCGCCGGGGACGGGCTGGAGCCCGAGGTGAACAGGTCGCGCAGGATCACGTATCTCTTTGCCTGTTCGGTATCGCCGGCCTCAACGTACGCCGCCGCCAGAATCTGATACCCTTCGACAAAATCCGGCTTCAACACCACCGCCCGCGTCACGTGCTCGATGCCCTTGTCAAGCTGTCCGAGCCGGATCGACTGAATGCCCAGCCCGATGTGCGTCAGGTAGTTCTGCGGGTCGGTCTCCACCGCCTCGGCGAACCATTTCTGCGCCTCGGCCGGGTGGTTCTGCTTGGCGTAGTAGTTGCCCATGTTGATCCGGCCCTGTATGGAGGCGGGATCGATCGCGAGAACGCTGTCCAGGTGCCGCTTCATGGCCGCATAGTCCTGCCGATGCGAAGCGGCCGCCGCCAGGTTGATCAGGACGTCGACGTTTCGAGGCTCCATCTTGTAGAGTCCCTCGTAGACCGTCGCCGCCTCCGCGATGCGCCCGTTCTGGGCGTAATACGTTCCCAGCATGAGCAGGGCCTCTTTGCGGTCGTACCGGTACGGGGTCTCGCGGGAAAGGAGCACGGCGATGGCTTGGTCCTGCATGCCCCCCCGCGCATAGGCCCTCGCCAAGGCCAGACGAACGGTCATGTCGTAAGGCCGGCTTTCCAGCACTTGCTCATATCGGCGGATCGCCTCACCGATCCGCCCGCGATCGAGCAGGAACTGCCCGTAGCGGGCATTCAGATAGGAGTCCAACGGGGCCTGCTCGACGGCGCGGAGAAAGACCTCTTCGGCAACAGCGTCATCCCGAACCATTCTTCGTAGGGCGAACAGGCCCTCGCGCAGCCGTTGTAGCTCCGACTCGTGAGTGATCTGCCCGGCAAACGGAGCGAGGGTCTTGCGGCGATACATCACCATCGCAAGGTCGTACATCTCACGATTTGTGAAAAGCAGGCGGTCGCGGCACAGGGTCAACAGCTCGGCCGGCGTCCGCTCGGGCTCGGTCAGCCCGGCCTGCGGGAGCGCCTCACGAATCGCCCGCATAGCGGCCAGCGCCACCAGGAAATTGCCCTGGAAATTCAGATGCACGTGGTCCAGCAACACGTCGTCACCGAGCAGGCGGCCCTGACTGTGCTCTTCGAGCGCCGCCGTCAGATCGCAGAGGCTCACGCCGCGACTCGCATCCGTTGCGGCCACGTCTCGAATGACCTTCTCAATCGCACTGTCGGCACGAAACCGCAGCGTATCGAGATCGCGGGCCCGCACGAACAACGGTCCGGCCTCCGCCATCCTGCCCAGTGCATGAAGGCACGTGGCCTGGCAGAACACCAGGTCGGCGTGTCCGTCGTCGATCGCCGAGGCCTGTTCGTAGGCACCGAGCGCGCCCTGGAAATCCCCTGCCGCCTCACGTCGCCGGCCCTCTCGAAAGCAACGGTCCCACTCGTCGAGCCGATCGCCGGTCAGTTCGTCTACGTGCCGTGAGCCGAACGGGGCGCACGATCGGATGTTGGTCGGCACGGTGCAGAGGATCGTCCTGGCGCGGCAGGCCTGGGCGGTTCGGATGATATCGCGGAGATTCTCGCGGAAATGGCCATAGCACGATTGGAGCTTGGGATCATCGCACGCGATGTGGCTGTCCAGGAAGGCCTCCATCCCCATCCACTTCTTCGCGGGTCCGCGCCGTGCTCGCATCGCCTGGCCGGTCCTGTCGATCCACTGTCCGAGCCGGGTGTCCTTTTTGGCTGCGATGCACAAGTCGATGAAGGCCCGGCTTGCATAAAGCCCCTCGGGCAGTGTCGGCGGGCCGTAGGGGCCGACGACCTCGTTGTTGCCCATGTACACGAGTAAGACGTCCGGATCGTGCGAGGCGCAGTCCCGGGCGATCCGCCGGGCCACGTGTGAGTTCATGGCCGTCACCGCCGCATTGATGACCTCGAAGGACCGGTGGCTCGCGTGCGCATTGAGCAGGATCTCCAACTGCCGGCAGAACCCGAACGCTACATCGGGGTCGCCGTACGCCGCCGAGCCGCCCAGCACGAAAATGCGAACGGTGGACGTGTCCTTTGGGGCCAGAACTTCCGCCTCGGGAGCCCTGGATAGCTCTTTGGCCACAAAATGTTCGCAGTACCGCGCGTTCGTCAGATGGACCGTTTGTTTGGCTACGCGCCACGGAAGAAAGAAACGGCCCTGTTGGCCGTAGCCGACCAGCCACAGGGCGAACTCAAGGGCCAGCAGGAACAGGATCGGACTGGCCAGCGCCACAGAAAGACGCAACCACAGGGGGAATCGCCCCGGACGCACAGACTGGCTCGTATCCTTTGAATCGGGCTTTCTTCCCATGACGTCCCCGACGGTCACTTCCGGCGGTCCCGACCCCATCCAGGCCGGGTGGTCCCGAAACGGCGCGCACGAAAAAGAACATGCCGAACCAACGCTCGGCATGCCCTTCTTGAATCGAGAAATGCGTCAGGCGTCCCGCCAGCCCGTTCCCACGCCGGCCTCAGACGCCAGACGTCGACAATGGCCCGATCAGGCCTTCGCCGCGGCCTTCTCCTGGGCCTCAGCGGCCTTGGCCTTCTTGCCGGCGCCGCTCTTGCGATGGGCCACCTTGGGCAGCCCAAGCAGCGGGTCGCCTTCGGCCCATCGCTCTTCTTCCCTAAGCACTTTGATGCGTTCAGCCCGCGACAGAACGTTGCGGTGCCGGGCCAATGCGTTTCTTACCTTGAGTGAAGGATCCACTGACATGCCGACTTTCTCCTGTTATCTGATCTTCATACCGTAAGCATCACTGAAATAGCGAGGTGCAAACGACTCATACCCTTGCGGAGCCTTGCCCTTGTAGAGCGCCCCGATTTCGACGATCTTCTGCTTGGCGGCGTACCCATCCGTGCCGGACCGGTCCGGGTTGTCGTACGTCTGCCTCGTCACAAGCAAATACCCATCGCCCCGCGGCAATGCGCTTGCGTCGAGTCCAAACTCGGCAAAGTGCCTGCGGAGCTTGTCAAACGTCGTGATACCGGTCTCGATCCCGTGCTCGTTGAAGTGTCGCATCACAGGTTCGAGATCCTTCCTGAGTTCCGACCGAGCGATCACGATCCAGTTGTCGCCGGCCGCGGCAGTGCCGGCCTCCAGAGCGGTATTCTCCGGCCCGGCCGGTCCGTCGGACGACGTCGTGTCCACCGTTGTTGTGCCGGCAGCCGGACTGTCGACACCCGCACGCGAGGTCCGGCTCTGCTCGCTGTAGCGTGCCTTCTGATCGATCTGTCCCAGCCGGAACACGGCCAGAAGGATCAAGATCACGAACAAGCCAATCGCGATGCCAATCTGGTATGGCAACGACACCTCGATCCGTCCGGCATTGAACTGGACGGCCTTTGGCTTGAGCCACGTACGAGCCGGTCCGGGCGATGTAGGCGGCTCGGCGAGCCCCATCGGTTTCGGGGGCTTCAAGGTCGGCGGCGCCGGCCGCTCGGCCACGGACTCCTTGGCCTCGACAGGAACCACCGGCTTGGCTGCCTTCGGGCGACGGAGCTTCTCCAACTGAGGTCGCAACCGTTCGAGAAGACTCGGCCCCTTCGACTTGGCCTTCGGCTCGGACTTTGAGCGCGACCGACTCATCGCCTCATAGAGCGCCTTCTGTCCTGAGTAGCGCCTCATACCCGTGAAGCTCCCTTTCCTGACCTGCGATCGCCCCGCCTATTCCAGCGTCGGACCACACCAGCCAATCCATAAACCCATATGTATAGCCGAAGGATTCTACGATTTCAATCACAAAATCGCACTTATAAGGAATCAAACGCCACCCGTCTCGAAATTGCCGTCGCAGGGGAGTATTTCCAGTACCCGGTTGACAAGCGATTCGAGAACAACGAGAATTGTGCCTTTTTGAGTTGGGGTGGTGATTTGACCCGCCTGAGATGCCGTGGCGGGCCGAAAAGCGGCGAAGAAACCGGCCGCAAGTGAATTGCAGAACCTGTAGGAGCCAAGAAATGAGGTTAGTCCTCGCCGGAATGCTGGTGCTATCGATATGTTTGACGGGAGGTTGTGCCAAGTTCTGGTACCAGGAGGGCAAGACCTTCACGCAGTGCCGCAGAGACCTGGCGTCTTGCTATGCCGAGGCATCGCGTTACTCCGATGTTGACCGCACCAGTGGATTGGGCCGTTACGAGAGCAAGTTCGTCACCGATTGCATGCAGACGAAAGGTTATACTCTGGTTCCCGAGAAAACGCTGCCGGTCCGAGTCAAACGGGAGAGTTCCCCGGTCTTCGGCATTCCCGGGGTCGCCGGAACAATCGACTGACGCACCCAAGGTACCGACGATTTCCCAGAGCAGGTCGATGAATTGCCTTGACAAGCCTTCAGAATCCGGTTATTTAGAACGCTTTTGTGTTTGTGCCAATCAATGTCCCTGCGGACTTCCGCAGGGGGAACGGGAGTAACCAGCGATGTTGCCAGTCAAGAAAACAAGCAGGAGCAGGACGCGCACCCGGCGGGCCCACCACAGCCTCAAGCCCGTGAACTACTCGCGGTGCACCAAGTGTGGCCAGGCCAAGCTGCCGCACGCGGCCTGCGAGAACTGCGGGTACGTGAATCCGAATGTGACCTTGAAGCTCGGGAAAGAGGAAACCGCGTAAGGATGCGAATCGCCATAGACGCCATGGGAGGTGACTACGCGCCGGACGAGATCGTCGCCGGTGCCGTAGAGGCGGCCCGTCAACTCGACAAGGATGACGAACTGCTTCTGGTGGGACCGCAGGAGTTGATCCAGGCGAAATTGGCCGGATTGGGGTTCAGGAACGGGCCGGTGACGGTCGTCGATGCGCCGGACGTGATCGGCATGGACGAGCCGCCGGTCGAAAGCCTGCGCACCAAGCCGAAGAGTTCCATTGCCGTCATGGCCAAGCTGGCCAAGCACGAACAGGCCGATGCGGTCATCTCCGCAGGGAACACCGGGGCCTGCGTGGCCGCGTTCCAGATGCGGATGCGGACGCTGCCCGGGGTAAATCGGCCCGGGATTGCCGTGGTCTTTCCCATGAGCGCCGGTCCCGTCACGATCTGCGACGTCGGCGCCAACATTGCCTGCAAGCCGATCAACCTGTACCAGTACGGGCTGATGTCGAGCATCTACGCCAAGTCAATCCTCGGGATCGGCAAGCCGCGCGTCGGTCTGATGAGCATCGGACAGGAAGACGCCAAGGGCAACGAGGTGGTCAAACGAACACGCGAGCTGCTTCGCTCCGATCCTCGTATGGATTTCATCGGGAACATCGAGGGCCGCGACATCTTCCGGGGCGTCTGCGACGTCGTCGTCTGCGAGGGATTCGTCGGCAACGTGATCTTGAAACTGACCGAGGGGGCGGTCGATGGACTTTTCCGGGCGATCAAACAAGAGTTGATGCAGGAGAAGGCCCGTCTGGCTCTGAAATTCAAACCGATCATCATGCGGGTCTATCAGAAGCACGACTACAACGAATACGGCGGCGCCCCCCTGCTGGGCATCAACGGCACGGCCCTGATTTGCCACGGATCGAGCAAGAGCCGGACGATCCGAAACGCCGTCTTTGCTGCGAAAAAGTGCCACACACAGCGGATCAACGACAAGATCACGGAGTGCCTCTCGGAAGCTGCCGTAAGGACATCTGATGCCTAAGGATACAGAGAATTGCCCTTCCGCGAGCCGCGCGGTCATCACCGGGTGCGGCTCGTTTACCCCTGCCAAACTGCTGACCAATGACGATCTGGCACATATGGTCGATACCTCCGACGAGTGGATCACCACGCGTACCGGAATCAAGGTCAGACACATTACGACCGACAACGAAACGACGGCTCATCTGGCCACCGAGGCGGGCAAACGAGCGTTGGAGTACGCCGGGGTCAGCCCGAAGGAACTCGACCTGATCATCGTCGCGACGATCACGCCGGAAATGCCGTTCCCTTCGACCGCTTGCTTTGTCCAGGAAGCTCTCGGCGCCAAGAACGCCTGGGTGTTCGACCTGGCCGCCGCCTGCAGTGGTTTCGTCTACGCCCTGCACATCGTCCAGCAGTTCATGGAGAACGGACGGATCAACAAAGCACTGGTCATCGGAGCCGAAACACTGACCAAGATCACCAACTGGCAGGATCGGTCCAGTTGTATCCTCTTCGGCGACGGGGCCGGAGCGGTCGTGCTCGAAAGGAAGACCGACCGCGGGCGTGGCATTATGTACAGCACACTGGGCGCTGATGGGGAGTACTGGGAATCCCTTAACTGCCAGGCCCACGGCTCGCGCCACCCCGCCCCCAAGCCCCTGGCGGATCCCGAGAAGGTCTTTATGCAGATCAAGGGACGCGAGGTCTATCAGCAGGCGGTTCGGCGCATCGTCGACTCGGTGACCGATGGCCTGAATCACTGCAAGCTGACAGTGGACGACATCAAGATGGTGGTGTCCCACCAGATGAATGCGCGGATCATCGAGTCCGCGGCCAAACGGTTGAATCTGCCTGACGAGAAGGTCTTCGTCAACATCTCCCAGTACGGCAACACCTCGGCCGCCTCGGTCCCGATCGCCTTCGACGAGTGCATCCGAACGGGGCGCATTCAGAAGGGGGATGTTTTCATCTTCGTGGCCTTTGGGGCCGGCGTGACCTGGGGCGCCAACGTCATTGAGTTCTGATCGGCCCGGCAGGACCAACGCAACATCGAAAACCAGTCTGGTTCAAGGATACGAACGATGACGACCGCTTTTCTGTTTCCCGGACAAGGCGCCCAGGTCGTTGGCATGGGTGCCGACGTCGCCTCGGCCTACCCTGCCGCGGCCGGTATCTTCGAAAAGGCCAACGATGTTCTGGGCTTCGATCTTCGCAAGGTGTGTTTTGAAGGTCCCGCCGAGACATTGAACACAACGACCATGTCTCAGCCGGCGATCTTCACCACGTCGGCGGCCCTGCTCGAAGTTATTCGGACCGAGCCGGCCATGTCCGGCCTCGTCCCGCAGATCACAGCAGGCCTGAGCATGGGTGAGTACACTGCCCTGTACGCGGCTGGGCTCATCAGTTTCGAGGACGGCCTCCGGCTCGTTCACAAGCGTGGCGAGGCCATGCAGGCCGCTGCGGACGCAACGCGGGGGGCTATGGTGAGCGTCATGGGGCTCGATGAAGAGAAGGTTCGTGTGCTTTGCCGGGAAGCTGCCCAGGGCGATCTTCTCGAGCCGGTGAACTTCAACTGTCCCGGCCAGATCGTCGTCAGTGGCACGGTCGCTTCTTGCGAACGAGTGATGGAACTGGCGCCGCAGCACGGCGCCCTCAAGGCGATCCGTCTGGAGGTAGCCGGGGCGTTTCACACCGCGATGATGGCCGGGGCCGCCGATGCGTTGCGTCGGGCCCTGTCGGCATGTCAGATCGGTGAGCCGGGCGAAATCAAGACGCTGGCGAACATTGACGCCGAGTATTATCCCAGCGCCGCATCCATCGTCGAGGGCTTGGCCAGGCAACTGACCAGCCCGATCCTGTGGGCCAGGTGCATGCAGAGGCTGCTGGCCGAAGGCGTCGACGGACTTTATGAGATCGGCCCGAACCGTGTGCTGACGGGCCTGATGAAGCGAATCGATCGAAAGGCCAAAGTCGTTAATCTCAGCACGGCCGATTCGATCGAGGCCCTGCTCAAAGGTGTTTAGTGGTGCCTGTGTGTATGCCGCCGAGCCAAACTGAGCAGTTGGCCTATTTGTGACAGACTTCACAGAAATCAGAGGTTATAGAAATGGCTGAAAGACGACTTGCCGTAGTCACAGGAGCCGCCCGGGGCATCGGTCGCGCGATCGTATTCGAACTGCTCCAGCAGGGACGCCTCGTGGCCGGATTGGACATAAGCGAGAACCAGCTCAAAGAGCTGGAAGTAGCCGCCAGGCAGGCCGGGTTCGAGCTGCTGACGCGCTGCTTGGATATCACGGATACGCCCAAGCTGACCGAGATTCTGGAGAAACTCGCCGCCGATCATGGCGGAATCGGCATCCTGGTCAACAACGCCGGCATCACCCGTGACAAACTGATGATCCAAATGAACGACGAGGACTTCGACAAGGTCATAAGCGTGAACTTGCGGGCGGCTTTCACCGCCACCCGGGTGGCTGCCAAGTCTATGATCCGCAACAAGTTCGGGCGAATCGTCAACATCAGTTCCGTGGCCGGCGTCATGGGACAGGCCGGTTCGACCAACTATGCCGCAAGCAAGGCCGGGCTGATCGGCATGTCCAAATCCATCGCCCGGGAGATCGGCAAGAAGAACGTCACAGCCAATTGCATTGCACCCGGCTTCATTCAGACGGAAATGACCGCCGTTCTGCCGGACATGGTCAAGAAGGCGGCGATGGACGTTATCCCGGTCAGGCGATTTGGAACCGTTGAGGATGTCGCCAAGGCCGTAGCCTTCCTGACCAGCGACGAGGCCGGCTACATCACCGGCCAGGTCCTCTGCGTCGATGGTGGCATGGCCATGTGAAAAAAATGTTGGAAATTGTTTGTACAAGTCTTGTCTGGTCGGTAAGATACCGCCGAAATTCAGCCCAGACGGGGATGGTACGTAGTGATTGCGGCAGCCGCAACCGACGGCGTTATTGACGAAGATCGAGTGAATTAGGGAGGATCAACACGTGAGTATCGATGAGGTAGATGTGCAGGCGATCGAGAATAAGGTGATCGACATTATTAGCGAACAGATGGGCGTTGACAAGTCGGAGATCACCAAGGAGACGTCCTTCATCAACGATTTGAATGCCGACTCGCTGGATACGGTGGAACTGGTCATGGAATTCGAAGACGAGTTCGACATGAGCATTCCAGACGAAGAGGCTGAGAAGATCCAGACCGTCGGCGCCGCCATCGATTACATCGTCAGCATCGCACAAACCAAGAAGAAAGAAAGCACATAAGCCTGCTATGAACAGACGTCGAGTTGTCATAACGGGCCTGGGGTGCGTTACTGCGCTGTCGGAGTCCGTCGATGAGCTTTTCGCTGCGCTGTGCGAGGGCAAGAGTGGGGTTTCCACAATTGAATCCTTCGACACGAGCAACTACCCTGTCCACTTTGGCGGTGAAATCAAGCATTTTGACATCACCGAGCATATCGACAAGCGGGAATCGAAACGCATGGATCGGTTCACGCAATTCGCCATCGCCAGCGCGATCGGCGCCGTCAAGGACAGCGGCCTGGATGTATCTCAAGAAGACCCCTATCGTGTAGGCGTAATCGTCGGGACGGGAATCGGCGGGATCAAGGAGATTGAGGAACAGCACATTCGCCTGCTCGAGAAGGGCCCGGGCAAAGTTTCTCCATTCTGTGTGCCGCGTTTGATGTCCAATGCCGCCAGTGGCAATATTGCCATCCAGTTCGGGGCACGAGGCCCGTGTTTTGCGGTATCCAGCGCGTGCGCTTCGGGCAACCACACGATTGGAGAAGCGTTCTGGAACATCGCCAGTGGTCGCAGTGATGCGGTCATTACAGGTGGCTCGGAAGCCGCTCTGACACCGATCGGCCTCGGATCGTTCTGTGCCGCTCGGTCTCTGAGCCTGCGAAACGACAATCCTACCATCGCGTCTCGGCCGTTTGACCGGGATCGTGACGGTTTCGTCCTGACCGAGGGCGCGGGCATCCTCGTCCTGGAGGAGTTCGAGCACGCCCGCAAACGTGGCGCAACCATCTACGCCGAGTTGCTCGGGTACGCTGCTACGGATGACGGCTATCACATCACCGCCCCCCTGCCCAACGGCGAAGGCGCCGCCATGGCGATGAAGCTCGCCTTGGCCGACGCGAAGATCAACCCACAGGACGTTAGCTATATCAACGCCCACGGGACCAGCACGGAATTGAATGACATCGCCGAAAGCACGGCAATCCGAGCCGTGTTCGGCGAGTATGCCTACAAGATTCCTGTCAGTTCGACCAAGAGCTGCCTGGGGCACATGCTGGGTGCAACCGCGGCGGTCGAGCTGATTGCCGCCATCAAGGCGATCAATCATTCCGTCATCCCGCCGACCATCAATCTCGACAATCCGGATGAGCGGTGCGACCCGAAAATGGACTATGTCCCGTGGACGGCCCGCGAAGCGAAGGTCAACATCGCGATCAGCAATTCATTCGGATTCGGCGGTCACAACGCCTGTCTGGTTGTTGGAAAGATCTGATTCGGCGAATCCCGCCCTGCGATCAACGACGATGGCGACGCCGCAGAGATGGTTTCGACCACATTGTTGCGTCTTGGATAACATGGGTCGTTGACTTGGAGATGGCATGGCTTGGGCGACACTGCTGCTGACGGCCGGACTGCTGCTTCTGTGGAAAGGCGCCGATCTGCTCGTCACCGGAGCGGTCGGAATTGCCAATCGCCTTGGCGTTAGTCAGCTTGTCGTTGGGCTGACCGTCGTGGCGATGGGTACCTCGGCGCCTGAGGCCGCCGCGAGCATTGCTTCTGTCCTCGACAGCCGGGGCGACATCGCCATCGGCAATGTCTATGGTTCCAACATCGCCAATCTGGCCCTCGTCGGAGGACTCGTGGCGATGATCAATCCCCTGCGGATCCAGGCCCGGACACTTCGCCGTGAGATACCCACCATGCTGGTCGTCGCCCTGCTGCTCTGGCCGGTCCTGCGAAATCTTGCCCTTTCCAGGCCGGAGGGCCTCCTTCTGCTGTGTGTCTTTGCCGCCTTGGTGGCCTACACCGTGCGTACCGCAAGGGCCGGCGTATTGCCCGTCGCCGTCCCGGATATCCCTGCCGTCGGCACACAGACCGGCACCGGCAGACATGTCACCTTCATCTGCATCGGGCTCGTCGGCCTGTCGCTCGGCGCACGGCTGGCGGTCAGCGGCGCAGTGACGATCGGCACACGGATCGGCCTCAGCGATGCCGTAATCGGCTCGACGATCATGGCCGTCGGCACATCGCTTCCGGAGTTGGTGACGTGTGTACTGGCCGCTCTCAAAGGCCACCATGACATCTCAGTGGGCAATCTCGTCGGCTCGAACATCTTCAACACGTTGTTCGTTAGCGGGGCGGCCGCACTCGTGCGGCCCTTCATCGTCGGCTCGCGATTCGCCGGTGGGGTCGATTTCTGGATCATGATCGGTGTCAGCATCGCCTTTGCCGTCGCCGCCATCGTGGGCAAACGAGTCATCGGCCGCCTCAGCGGGGCGCTCTTGCTGGCGGTCTATGGAGGGTATCTGATCTATCTGCTCGCCTACATGAAGCCCGCGTAGGATCGCCCAACCCTAAGGGCTCAGCAGCATCGATTCGGCAAAGACCTCGCCAAACGACTTCTCGTGGGCGATCTCCACATACTCGATCCTGCGGGTCAGGCTCGCCGCCGTCGCTCGGCAGTCGTCGCTTAGCAGGAGCATCTGGGCCCCCGTCGCTGCGGCGTTGCCAACGAAATGGATACGTTCCAGTGGAACGTTCGGCAACAACCCTACACGGACTGCACTCGTCGGGCGGATATAATTCCCAAATGCCCCTGCCAGAAGCACCCGTTCCAAGTCGCCGGCATCGATGCCCATCTTGGCCAGCAAGAGCCTGATGCCGGCTTGAATCGCCCCCTTGGCAAGTTGGAACTCCCGAACGTCCTTCTGGGTCAAGACCACTCCTGGTCCGGCCGTCTGCGTACCGTCGGACAGGCGGAAGGCAGGCTGGCCTTCGAAGTCGATGAGTCTGGACGCCAGGCGACCCGGGCAGCGAGACCGTACCTGCCCGGCGTCGGCGAATCGCCCACTGGCATCAACAACGCCTGATTCAAGAAGCACGGACACTGCATCAATCAGTCCACTGCCACAGATCGAACGCGGCGGGACATCGCCGATGACATCCAGAGCGATGTCATTATTGTCAATGACAACGGCCTCGATCGCCCCTTCGGCCGCCCTGCTGCCGTGTCGAATCCTCGCCCCTTCCAGGGCCGGGCCGGCCGCGCAACTGGCCGCATAGAGCCGCTCACCAGTCCCGAGTACCAACTCACCGTTGGTTCCGATATCCACAACAAGGGTCATCTGCGAGGCGCAATCCATGTCGACGGCAAGCGCCACCGCCGTGGTGTCCGAGCCAAGAAAACCTGCGATATTTTCGGCGGCATGGATGTTCCCGGCCGGATTCATACGCAGCCCCACCTGCCCGGGCGGTACATCGTGGGCATCGACCGAATGCGCCAGATATGGGGCCTGCCCCAATTGACGGACCGGGAATCCCAGGAAGATGTGGTTCATGGTCGTGTTACCGACGATGGAGGCCTCGTAGATGGCAGTGGCATCGATTCGGGCAACGTCGCACAATCCCTGAATCAGCTCATTGATCCCATCGACGATAACCGCACGCAGCCGGGCCAGGCCGGCCTCCGACTCGGCGTAGCTGATCCGGCTGACGACGTCGTCGCCGAATTGCGTCTGAGGATTGAGCATCGCCCGTGTGGCCACCGATCGGCCATCAGCCAGATCGATCAGCTTGGCGACGACGGTGGTCGTGCCGATATCTACGGCTACGCCGTAGATGGCCGTCGGGCCCGCCACCGTGCGGTATCGCTCGACAACCGTCCGGCGAAGACCTGTGGTTCGTTCGAGGCCGTGTTCGAGGATCTTGTGGGCATAGAAGCGGGATTCGGCTGGCACGGTCACAGTCAAATCGCTCTGGACCGTCTGCTGACAGGCCAGCACCTCCCGATCGTCCGGCCCCAGCCGAACGACGCACTTGCCACACGTACCCCGTCCCCCGCAGGACGTGTTCAAAACGATCCCTGCAAGGCCTGCGGCTTCGACGAGGGTGGCTCCCTGGTGAATGGATATTTCCTTGCCGTCAGGCTCGAAGGCTACGCGGAAGTGCTTCATGAATACGACCGCACCGACAGCGCACCATCCCCTGCCCGGTGCGAAAACTCCCCACAGGGTGAGATACTATGAAATGAGAGGACTCTTAGCTGATCTTATGCCTGATTTTCCAGCGCGTACGTCTCTTCTTGCTCCCGATCTTCCTTCTGCGTCGTGGTTTGGCCATGCATTCCTCTAAGAAAACTCAGAATCTCCATTACAACCTTGCTGAAGCCCGTATAATCAGATGGTACAGCAGAAAGGGCCCGGTGTAAAGAGAGAAAAACGGCCAAATGTCGCAATCAGACGGCACGGATGTTGCCGCGTTCGCGACGGGGGATTTGTACGACACAGGCCGGTTCTTCGCCCCGTGTGGCTCGGAAACGAGGTACGAAGATGATTCAATGCGATCAGTGCGAACTCTGCGAAATCGGACCGAACGGCCAGAGGGTCTTCAAGTGCGACCCCTTCTCCAACGTCAAGGAGCCCGAGTGCATTGCCAAGTGGCAATTGATCCGCCTGGACATGCTGCTGGCAAGCTACCAGAGCATGCTCCAGTCGTATGGCAGGCTCGCACCGCTCCAGGACAAGATCTTCAAGTACGTCCAGCGCGAGATCAGCGAGATGGAGGAATCGGAGAACTGGCGGGTCGATCCGGACGATCAGGAGCATGACTCCACAGAGCCTCATGACCCCTGGCCCGTCTGATCGTGGGTCTCCTGTCGCCGCGCCGGCGTCCCAGAGCAGCCGGATCGTGTCGGTGCCAACTTCTCAATGGGGGCGGTTGACCACGTTTTGCAGGCGATTCCTGGAATAAACCCTTTGACAATCGCGTCTTTTCATAGGCTGTGAACACAACAGATGGGTGCAAGCGTTGAGCTAACCCAAGTCATAAACGGCTGTAAGTCGGGGGATGCTGAGTGTTTCGCTCAGGTGGTGGATCTCTACGGCGGGCGCTGTTACGGGTACTTCTACCGGCTCACCGGGGACCGAGACCTCAGCGATGAGCTGCTCAGCGAGTTGTTTATGAAACTGGTCGAGAAGATCGGGTCCTATAAGGGCGGGTCGTTCGAGAGTTGGCTGTTCCGGATCGCTTTGAACATCTTCCACGACCACCTGCGGAGCCGAAAACGACAAAAGAAGCTGGTTGAAGGGCGCCGGGCCGACGTGGAGCGGCGTCCCACCGAGACGGCCCAGTCGGACCTCACGGGGGACAAGCTCGACAGACTCCAGATGCAGTTGAATCGGCTGGACGCCGACACCCGGGATTTGATTGTATTGCGCTATTATTCGGAGATGAGTTTCAAGGAGATCGCGGAGATACGATCCGAGCCGATCGGAACGGCCTTGTCAAAGCTGCACCGAGGGCTCGGGAAACTCCGTGAACTCATGGAAGGTTGAACGTATGGAAAACAACCCAAGTCACGACGAACTAAGAGAGCTGTTGGAGCGGTTCTTCGGACCGTCGCAGGCCGATTCGGCCGAGCAGGACATTCGCGATGGCGACCGGTTGTTCGACGGCAGTCCATCGCCGCCAGTCGCTGCGGAACTGCTGACCGAGATCAAGCAACGAATCGCTGTCCGGCTCAGCGTTCCGCACAAACCTGCGCACCTGCTCTACCGCTATGGTGGAGCGGCCGCCGCCGTCATCGTCGTGGCCTTGATCGGCTTCTTTGGGCGGCCGGCCCAGGAGCCATCGGACATTCGCTACGCCTCGCTGATCCCCGCCGCCATATGGGACAGCGACGACATCATATCGGACGACATGAAACTGGCGTACTTCCGATCGGAGCTCCGGCGCGTTGAGGCGCAAATGCTGGCTATCGACGCCGACGACGGCGAGGTGGCCACGGGTGCACTCGATGAGGTCGAGATGGAGCTGATTCGCATTGAAAGACAGTTTTGGAAGGAATAGTCGCCATGCAGAGATACGCCACAGCGATTCTTCTGGGCATGTTTCTTCTGGCCAGCAGCGTCTGGCCGGGGGCCGCCACGAACGCCCAGCCCGGTCCGCCGGAGCAGGTGCACGACATCTGGGATGAAGACACCGGATCGCCTGCGTACCCGTGGTGGTACCGATGGCTTTCAGACGAGACCGTCGATCGCATCATGAAGGGCATCGCACAGCGAGATCCGGCGAAGGCCAGGGAGTTGGCCGAGTTGCGCAAGAAGGATCCGGAGCAGTTCAAGACCGAACTCGGCTGGCACGGCCGCAAGGAGATCGACGAAATCAGTCGTGAGCGATTCGAAGCCCGCCGCCAGCGAAGGCACAACGATTTCATCGAGTGGCTCAAGTCCAATTACCCCCAGGACGAGGCCGAACTGGCCAAGGTCCGGGAGAAGGATCCACAACTCTACGTCAGGAACTTCGAGCACCTGCTCGAACGATATGGGCGAATCTTCGAGGCCCACTGCGTCAATCCCGAACTCGGCAACGTGCTGAAGGAGGACTATGATCTCCGCAAGAGGCGAGACGAGATTCTCCGGCAGATCCGGCGGGAACGCTCCGACGCCAGAAAGCAGATCCTCGGCGCCGAATTGCAGGATATCATCGCCCGACGCTACGACCTGATCGTTCGACGCAAAGAGATCGCCTACGAGCAACTCCAGAAGAAGCTGGAGGAACTGCAGCGGCAGATCGACGAGAGCAAAAGCGAGATCGTCAAGTGGCAGGATGCCCAACTGAAACGGGACAACGTCAGGAAGCGGATCGAGGCGTTAACGGAGGGCATGAATCGGCGCGGCTTCCAGTGGGATTGACCCGTCACGATTGTGCCAAAGTCCTCAACGGTCTCGATCGGAGCTGCCAGGCCAACCACAGCGGGTTCCTGTGACTACGTCTTCTGCCGGCGCAACTCCATCTGCGTGGCCTTCTTGAGGGTCTTCTTCTCCTTGCCGGTCAGGCTGTGCAACCCCTCACGGTGGACCTTGGCGAGAATGCGGTCGACCTCGACCTGCAGCAGGCGTTGCTGCTCGACGCTCTTTTCCCACGACCCGGCCCTTCTCTTGAGGCGGAACTGCCCCAGCCGGGGCATCAGCAGAACATAGGCGGCACCGGCCGCCATGCCCGCCAAGTGGGCGGCCTCCCCACCAGCGTTGTTGCTGCGCGTTACGATGAGCAGGAAATACATGAAAGCAAAGACCACAGCCGCGATACGAATCGGCACCGGGAAGAAGAACACGAACAGGACGATATGGGGAAACAGGATCGCGCAGGCCGCCAGGAGCCCCAGGACCGAGCCGGAAGCGCCGATCATCGGGACCGGCGAGAGAAATCCGATCGTGGTCAGCAACAGATAGAATAGCCCCCCAGCCGCCCCACAGATCAGGTAGAACGGCAGGAATCGACGGCTGCCCCAGTGACGTTCCAGGGGCGGTCCCAGGAAGAACAGCGCCAGCATGTTGAAGAAGATGTGCAGAGCGCCGGAGCGGCTGTGAAGAAACTGATAGGTGACAAGACGCCAAGGTTGCAGCATGGTAAGCCAGGAGCCCCCGTCAACGGCAAACCACCGCTCCAGCAGGTCGCCGAACGGCTTTACCAGCACTCCCAACACGAAGATGGAGATGTTGGCGATGAGCAGCCACTTGACGACCGGCATCAGCCGCGGCAGATTGAATCGCATCTGGGGCGAGCCATAATATTGCTGCCGTTCACCCGCTTGCGTGTAATCCCTGTCGTACAGTCCCATAAAATTTCTTCTGGATAGTCCATGTGCGCCGGTACCTATCACCCCTGTTCAATATAGTATCGTCATTCGGACGGACTGTCCAGACGAAAAATGATATGGGGAATCGCCGAGCGGCTGCCTCGGCAGCCTGAACGCGGTTTGGCGGCACGATTGAGTGAAACAGAGACGCCTACCGGCCGTGCTTATCGGCCCTGGAAGCCGCGGACGGCAACTCCTCCGGTCGGATCAGAGCGAAGAAGGTCAGCAGCAATGCCCCCAGAATCACCAGGCCAATACCCAACAGTTGGGCAATCGTCAGATGGTCGATTTCGAAGGGGTTGTCATCGCGTGCCAACTCCATCAGAAAGCGCATCACCCCGTAGAAGATGAACATGAGGCTGAAGACCGAGCCCGGCCTGGTGGCGAAGGCGTGCTTTCCGATCTGCTCAGCACGCCGCGAGCGCCTCCAGAAACCATAGAGGATCACGCAGAGCAGGGCAGCCGAGGCGCTGGTATACAACTGCGTCGGATGCACGGGCAGGCAGCGATAAGCTCCGCCGGTCACCTGCTCTTGCTGTTGGGGCGACAGAGACTTCCAGGGCTTCAGACCTGGCTGATAATTTCCGTCTTCGTCGAAGTAGCCGAAGTAATCCGGCGGCAGGTGCAGATGCGGCTCCATTCGGCCCCTTTCCGGGTCCGCCTGGACCTGACTGCGATAGGCAAACGAACCATAGGGAAAGCGGACGCCCCACGGAAGCTCGGTGGGCTTGCCGTAGCAGCAGCCGTTGAGGAAGCAGCCGATCCGCCCGAAGACCAGGGCCAGCATCAACCCGACGGCCAGCACGTCGAGATAGTGCCGCAACGGCAGCTTGTGGTAACGGATGTAGAGGAGGATCACGGCGATCGCCAGCAGGACGCCGCCGAGCAATTCCAGGCCCCCCTTCCAGATCGCGAAGACCGAAAGCGGTTCGTCACGAAAACTGTCGAAGTAGTGGACCACAAAGAAGACACGGGCGCCGACAATGCCGGCGACGAGGGAATAGAGCGCCGCATTGGTGATGTGTTGCGGGTCTTCCGTGAAACTGCGGCTCAGCAGACGGATCAGCGTGACCGCGGCAAGGAACCCAACGACCATCATCAGACCGTAGCTCTTGACGGTCAGGTGGACAAGGGGGATTTCAATGAGTTCCGGGTGCATTCAGCGGCGCCTCGCCTCATATGACGCCTCACCCCCGCGAGGAACCACCAGGTACGACTCGGTTTCCATCATGGGCTCCGACATCCTTTTCGCTACGGCTTGACGATGTTGTTCTTCTCGTCGAGCACGACGACCTTGGGCTTGATGAAGGCGGCCTCCTCCGTGGTGCACAGGCCAAACGCCATGATAATGACGATATCGCCCGGCGTAGCCAACTGCGCGGCGGCCCCGAGGATCACCACACAGCCTGAACCGGCCTTGCCGGGCACGGCGTACGTCTCCAGCCGGCTGCCGTTGTTGAGGTTGGCCACGAGAACCGATTCGTAGGGCAGGATACCCGATGCTTCCATGAGAGCCGAGTCGATCTCGATGCTGCCGGGATAGTGTAGCTTCGTTTCGGTAATCCTGGCTCGGTGCAGTTTGCTCTTGAGAACCTTCAGTAACATCAGCGTTTCTTTTCCCTATCGGACACAACCCAGTGGACAAAACTGGCATTATACTCTACGAACTGCGGCTGTCCACTAAGATGTTGTCGATAAGCCGGGCCGGGCCGAGCCGAGCCGCCACAGCGATCAGCACCGCCCCATCAAGGCGTTGGACTGGCTGGAGCGTCTCCGGATCGACCAGACTGACGTACTCGATCTGCATGGCGGGCACACGCCGTATCACGGCCTCCACCCGTTCGCAAACCAGAATCGGATCCACGGCCCCGGCCTCGATCATCCGCCGCCCTTCTTGCAGGGCCTTGTAGATGGCCGTCGCGTCCTTACGTTGCTGGGCGCTGAGGTACTGGTTGCGGCTGCTCACGGCCAGACCATCGCCCTGGCGGAATGTCGGGCAGACCACGATCTCCAGGGGCATGTTCAGATCCGCCACCATCCGCCGGATCACGGTGGCCTGTTGGGCATCTTTCTGTCCGAAGAACGCAACATCTGGCCCCACGATGTTGAACAGCTTCGTACAAACCGTCGTCACGCCCCGGAAGTGCCCCGGCCGGGAACGCCCGCACAGCGGCTCTGTGATTCCTGTCACATTGACCCAGGTCAGGTTCTCCCGAGGGTACATCTCAGAAGGGCTCGGCGTAAAAACCACGTCCACCCCGTGGCGCTGGCAGATCGCGAGGTCCTCTTCGAAGGGCCGGGGATACTTGTTGAAGTCCTCCTCCGGTCCGAACTGCGTGGGATTGACGAAGAGACTGACGACCACGACTTCACATCGCTTCACAGCCTCTTCAATCAACGAGACGTGCCCGACGTGCAGCGCTCCCATCGTCGGCACCAAGCCGATGCGC
Source organism: Planctomycetota bacterium (assembly GCA_012719085.1). Taxonomy (GTDB): domain Bacteria; phylum Planctomycetota; class Phycisphaerae; order Sedimentisphaerales; family Anaerobacaceae; genus Anaerobaca. Next base: position 9,212 of record JAAYBA010000585.1, on the reverse strand, counting down.
TGGCCTGCGGCACGGGGCGGAGCCATCCACTGCCTGACTTCTTCGATCGTTCCGGTCACACGCATCTGTGCAGCCTCCTCCCTGCGGTCTCAGGCGACCGCCGCATGCTCCCGCTCCGCAACATACGCCTTGATCTGCAGTGCGACATGCTCGATCGCAGCCTCGTCATCGATCCCAACCTTTGAGACGGGAAGTCGAATCAGCGGACAGATTCCCCAATCTGCAAATAGGTGCTCATAATCCTGATGCAGGGCCTCAAGAAATTCCAGCACAATCTGCTGTTCGTAGGGCCGGTTTCGGTGATGGATGCGTTCGAGGCACCGCTGGGGGGAATCCTCAAGGTAGATTACCAGCGCCGGGGGTTCAACAGTCCGGGTGAAGACCTCGTAGACCCTCTCGTAAAGCCGCAGTTGTTCGGCGTCCAGCAGCCGCCGTGCGTAGATCAGTTCCTTCTGGAAGACATAGTCGGCCAAAGAGACGCTCTCCTGCGACAACGCCTCCGGATGAAGCTGATCGGCGCGATGGAGCAGAAAATACAACTGGCTGTCCAAAGCCAAATCCTTCTGGCCGGCATAGACCCTCGCCAGAAACGGATTCGTATCGTAAGGCTCCAGGACAACCTGTCCGTCGAGGACGGCCGCAAGTCGTTTGACGAGCGTGGTCTTGCCCACACCGATCGGTCCGGCGATGCTCACGAGTTGTGGGCCGGCCGGATCGAGAACGAAGTTGCCCCCGCCCAAGCGACCAGCCAGCTCACGCACGGGTTCGTGGAACAGCGGATGAACGAGGTCGCCGTCCAATTGACAGAGCCCGTCGAGGACGAAGGATCGCAGGTGCATCTGGGGGTGAGGCACGATCAGATGGGGCTGGCGGACAATCTTGCGCCCGAAAAGCAGCAGGTCGAGATCAATCGTTCGAGGCCCCCACCGGCCGCGGCGCGTTCGCCCGAGGATATCCTCCGTGTTCATCAGGACACTCAACAGCTCCTCCGGCGCCACTGTCGTGTGGATCTCCGCAACCCCGTTGAGGTAATACGGCTCCGACGCCTGCCCGAGCGGCGGCGTCTCTTTGATGTCGCTTACTCTCGAAACCTCGATCTCCGGATGTCGATTCAGGCTCGCCAGGGCCTCTCGAATGGTGTGCCGCCGGTCCCCCAGGTTGCTGCCCAAACCAATGTATGCTGTAATCCGTTCAGCCATTCGTTCCACCTCGCACGAAGGAACACCTTCCCTTGGCATTCCCTTGCCGACGTCCTGCCCTACACCCGCTCGCAGGCCGGGACGACGCGGCATCGTTTCAATCATCAGCGGGACCGACGAGAACTCGTGTCGCGCGTGGTGGCAGCGACAGCGGGATCCACCCCGCCCGATCCGTTGAAACAGGCTCCATTGTACCCGTGGCCGGGTCGGCGACAATCCATTTCGCCGCCTGCGGCGCGGACATTTCGCAATCGCATGGCGAGGCGGCAACGTTGACGGCCAATATGAGGCTCCGGCCGGCCCTTCTGAACCGCCCCACCACGATGCGCTCCTGCGGATCGCTCAGCAGACCGCTGCCGTAGAGGCCGGCTAAGAAGTCCAAACTGGCTGTCTCACCCGGGACATGGCGTAGAACACGGCCCCCGGTGCCCTCGAACCGCCTGACATTCGCCTTGGCCGGCGCTGGAAGCTCCACGTCGGCAGGCAAGAGAATCGCGTCAAAGCACCGATCACCCACGCAGATCCGCTCGCCCTTGACGCGGGCGCCCGCCAGCACTTCATGATCGGCCAGCGCAAAGGAGATCTGCCCTCGGGTCATACGCTGGCCCAGGCCCATAAAGGAATCGATGATGCCACGCATTCTGACCGATTGGGTTTGTTTCGTCAGTTTCTCGGCCACCGGTTTGTATTCGGCCCACATGTCCGCGATCGGATAGTACAGCAGCACGCGTGGCGCCGGCTGGGCGTCGCGAAGCAGTGCATTGAGTCGGCCGACGAAATCGCCATAGGCACGGTATTCCATCGGGCTGCGCTGCTGGCGGTTGTAGTACAGGGTGAATTCCGTGACGCCGAAGGCGGCTTGCCACGCAGCAGTCGCGCACATCTCGGCCAGCGAGGCGGGGCCTTTGCCCGCCATGGTCTCGGAGAAGTCGCTCACCTCCGTCATGACCCGCCGTCCGCCGTTGAGCAACGCCGCCGAAGCCGGAAGCACCGCGGTCATCCACCCGGTATGGATCACCGCTTCGGGGTTCGAAGTGAGCAGGTCAAGCCCGGGAATATCCATTCGTCCCAGCACCTTGAGCGTATTGCCTTCGAGAGCCGGGTGGTGTTCAAGGGTTTCTTCCCAGAGGATGTGGCCCGACGACGCGATACGATGCGCGTGGGCCCACCGTTGGATACGGCCGTAGTATCGCTCGGCCAGCAGGTCGGCCACCAGGGCCCAATACTGCTGACGGATTTGGCGGTCGTGCTCGCTGTCTCCTTCGAAGAGGCTCTTGCGCGCCGCCAGCAGGTCCTGCCCATAGCAGCGCCGGTACAACTCCTGCAGATCGGCCACCCACGGTACCGACGGAAGCGGCAGCACGTTCGGATCGAGCGGATCGACGACGCGGACCTTCGCACGCACCTCGTCGGGCAAGGGACCGATGTTCACGGCCATCAGAGAAGGCTCATCGGTGAACATCGCCTCGATCGTCGTGCCGAAGAAAGGCTTCAGACGCTCACCGTAGGCGTCGTGCGTCGTTTGGATGAAGGCCTCGACAGCCGCCGCATCGATCAGATTCGGGTACCGGCGCGCCGCATAATAGTTGTTCGAGGCGTGCGTGTGTTCGTAGGCCGGACGAAAGACAAACGGATCGGCCTGACACGGATCGTAGGCCAGGGCCAGCGCCTCGAAACCCGGATTCTCATCGAGAACAAGCCCGCCGGCCGCACCGCTGGGATACCCGTCTTCGTCATAGATCCAGACGCGAAGTCCCGCCTGACTGCATGCTTCGACCGCCCGCACCAGGACCTGCCAGTTCCGCTCGGACCGCAGATACTCGCCAAATGCCACGTTGCAGACGATCCCGCCGAGACCGAGATCCTTCAGGCCCATCATGCCGTCGAGCGTGGCCTGCTCCGGCGGCACCCCGTGCACAATCTGAAGCGGACGCAACCGGACGGACGGCTGGTGCCAATCGTCGAGCCAAGGCCTCGGCAGACTGGTCGCCGCCTCAGACTCCGACCCATTCCTCGCCGCAATAACAGGGACCTGCGTCAACAGCGACACAGCGACAATGACCACCCCAAACCTACTGGCCAGATCCATTTCAATCCTCCGTACGTCTCGAACCGCCGGCTTGTGATCTGCGCCGGCGTCACAGCGAGGCTATGCGATCCAACGCCTCCTTGACGTTGGCCAGCGTGCCGAACGCCGTCAGGCGGAAATATCCCTCTCCGGCCGGCCCGAATCCGACGCCGGGCGTGCCAACCACATGGGCTTCGTTCAACAACCGGTCGAAAAACGCCCACGAGCCAAGCCCGTTGGGCGTCTTCAGCCAAATGTACGGGGCGTTGACGCCGCCGTAAACTTGGTAGCCCAACTCCGTCAGCCTCTCGCGAATCACCTTGGCGTTGGTCATATACACACCGATTGTCTGGGCAACTTGCTTCTTGCCCTGCGGCGTGTACACGGCCGCCGCGCCCGCCTGAGTGACATAGGAGACACCGTTGAACTTGGTGCAGTGTCTGCGCTTCCAGATCGGATTGACTTCGACGGCTCGGCCGTCCTTCGTGCGGGCCTTCAACCCCTTGGGCACGATGCAATAGGCGCAGCGAACACCGGTGAACCCGGCCGTCTTGGAGAAGCTGCGAAACTCAATTGCGACATCCTTGGCCCCCTCGATTTCATAGATCGAGTGGGGGATATCGGGGTCCGCAATGAAGGCCTCATAGGCAGCGTCGAACAGGATCACCGCCCCGTTCGCGCGGGCGTAGGCCACCCATGTGGCCAACTGCTCCCTGGTCGCGACCGAACCGGTCGGGTTGTTGGGAAAGCACAGATAGACCATATCCGCCGCCTGTTTCGGCGGTTCGGGAACGAAACCGTTCTCGGCGGTGGCAGGCATGTAGACAACCCCTTCGTACTGGCCGATCTCGTTGGCCTGTCCCGTCCGGCCCGCCATGACGTTCGTATCCACATAGACCGGGTAGACCGGGTCGGCGACGGCCACCACGTTGTCGGTGCCGAAGACTTCCTGCATGTTGCCCGTGTCCGGCTTGGCGCCGTCGCTAACGAACACCTCATCGATATCCATAGCGACGCCACGGGCCTTGTAGTCATTCTCAACGACAGCCTTTCGGAGGAACTCGTAGCCGACACCACCGTCGTCGTAGCCCTTGAAGGTCTCCGGCCGGCCCATTTCATCGACCGCTCGATGCATGGCCTCAATGACGGCCGGTGCCAGCGGCTGGGTCACGTCGCCGATTCCCATGCTGATGACCTTAGCGCCGGGGTTCTGCTCTCTGAACGCACGAACGCGCCGTCCGATCTCGGGAAACAGATATCCCGCACGTAGCTTCAGGAAGTTCTCGTTGATGTGAATCATGGTCCCTTTCGTCTTTCTGCTGCCCCTTGGGCGACACTTCAACACGTCCCCAACCCTCTCTCGGCGTGGGAACAAAATCAAGGTCCGCCATTCTATGACCGACCCGCCACATCGTCAAGGCTGCGGGAAACCCCATGTCGTTGCCATGGAATCGACCCACTGGATCAAGAGGATGCAGAGAATCAGCACCATCGTTGCATTTCGGGCCTTGTTGTCTGTCGCCCGCTACGGTATATTGCCGACATGACGTCGAACGACAGGATTGGCATGCGTTGTTTCACCGTCGACCACCGGGGGGCCCGGTGCTGGCTCAATGCGATGTATTGGCCCGTTTGCGGAACTCTATGAAAGGGATTCACCGATGGCGAGCGAAGATACAGCAAGACACGCGATGCGGATGACCTGCTGTCCATGCGGATGCGGGCATGAGCACGGCCATGACGGAATCAGCCGTCGGACCTTTCTTCAGGGAGTCGGTGGTGCGACGGTGTTCGGCGCCGCGCTGACGGGCCTGACTTGGTCGTCGGTGGCAATGGCCGAGGCGGAGGGTCCGGCCGGCCCTGTCCGTAAGCCGCTCGTGGTCAAGCCGATCCTGATGTATGACACGCCGCAGCGAAGGCCGCAGACGAGCTGGCGCAACTGGGGCGGAATCGAAACCCAGGAGGATGCCGAAAAGGAACTGCGGGCCATCAGGACCGAACTGGTTGCGCTTGAGAAGAAGGCCGATTTCCCCGTCGAGTTCCTCGCGCCGACCGGAGCGCGAAACGCTGACGAGTTGAAGAAGATCTCCGATCTGGATCAGGCGGACACCTATCTGGTCTATGCCGCCGGCGGGTGGATGGGTATCTTCGACGAGCTGAACAAGCGCGGCAAGAACATGATCATCTTCTGCCGGCACAAGTCCGGCCCGGTTTATCTCTGGTATGAGATCATCAGCCCGCGCTATCTCCGCCAGCATACGGATACCCTGGCTGTTGCGGGCGTCAACGACAACGACGTGGTAATCGACAGCCAGGACGAGATCCTCTGGCGTCTTCGCGCCCTGTGCGGTCTGAGGAACACGCTGGGCACGCGGATCATTGCTATCGGCGGTCCCGGCGCCTGGGCCCAGCCGGCCGATGTGGTCCCGAACCTCGTGCGACAGATCTGGAAGTTCGACATCCAGACCGTTTCCTACGAAGACTTGGGCAAGCTCATCAAAGAAGCCTTTGCCGACAGCGCTGCCGTCGATCGTGCCAAGGCCCGCGCCAAGGATTACATGAAGGGCCGCGGCGTCAAGCTCGAGACGAAGCCTGAGTACGTCGAGAACGCCTTCCTGCTCGAGCAGGTCTTTCGAGGCATCATGAAGAAAGCGGATTGCCAGGCGCTGACAATCAACAGTTGCATGGGAACGATCATGCCCATGTCCAACACGACGGCGTGCCTGACACTCAGCCTGCTCAACGACTCGCGGTATCTGGCATTCTGCGAGTCGGACTTCGTCGTGATCCCCTCAGGAGTCCTGCTCGGCAACATCACCGGCAACCCCGTCTTCCTCAACGACCCGACCTATCCGCACGACGGCATCATCACATTGGCTCACTGCACTGCGCCACGGAAGATGAATGGCAAGGATCTCGAGCCGGCTCGCATCATGACCCATTTCGAGTCGGACTACGGTGCTGCGCCCAAGGTCGAGTTCCGCAAGGGCCAGATGACCACAAACATCGCGCCGGACTTTGCGTTGAAGCGCTGGGTGGGCCTGCGGGCCGAAATCGTGGACGCGCCGTTCCTGCCGATCTGCCGGTCGCAAATCGACGTCCGATTCACCTGCGACAGCCTGAAACTGGCCGAACGCATGCCCGGCTTCCACTGGATGACCGGCTACGGTGACTACCTGCGCGAGCTGGCCTACGCCTGCAAGAAGGTGGGCATCGAGTTCGAGAACCTGACGACCTGATATTATCGTAAGAGTATACGGCAGGAGCCGGGGCTGTCGCGGTCCGGCTCCCGTGCCTGCAGGACCAGCAGCGACTGAGAAGGAAACAGACATGAGCAATCGGTGTTTTGTAGCGGTGTTGACTGCCTGGACGATGGCAACCTTATTGGCGGCGCCGCCAGCCTCAGCCACGACGATTGACGTCTCACCCGATGGGCCGGTCAAGACACTGACGCAGGCCCGCGACATGATCCGTCAGCAGAAGCAGGCGGAAGGCCTCAAGGAACCCGTACGCGTCATTGTCGCCGATGGTCGCTACCCCTTGAGTGAACCGTTTGTCCTGACGGCGGACGACAGCGGCACCCAGGACTGCCCGATCAGCTACGAGGCCGCCCCGGGGGCAACGCCGGTCTTCAGCGGGGGGCGGATCATCACGGGATTCCAGCCCGACAAGGACGGTCTGTGGTCGGTGCGAATTCTCGATGTCGCCAACGGACAGTGGTACTTCGAGCAACTGTTTGTCAACGGACGCCGTGCCGTTCGGGCTCGAACGCCCAACAAGTGGTACCATTACATGGGCGAGACCTCGGAAACGCCGATGGAGGGAGAAGAAGACCAGTTCCTTCGCGCTACGCAGGTCCATGCCGACGCACTGGAACTGCTGGCGAAGCTGAGTCTGCCCGAAATCCGCGATGTCACGCTGGTCGCGTATCACAAGTGGTGCATCACAAGGCGTTTTCTCACCGCCATCGACGTCGAAGACGATCTCATCGTCACCACGGGCGAGCAATTGAAAAGCTACTCCGGCTGGCCGGCCAACACGCGGTTCCACCTGGAGAACTTCAAGACCGCGCTCGATGAACCGGGCGAATGGTTCCTCGCCCGCGACGGCAGGCTCTACTACAAACCCCTGCCCGGCGAAGACATGGCCACAGCAGAGGTCATCGCGCCTCAGACACCCAAACTGGTGATCTTCCAGGGGCAACCCGAATCGGACGAGTTCGTCGAACACATCACGCTTAAGGGACTGACGTTCCATCATAACCAGGAACTGCTTCCGCCGAGCGGCTATGCCCCCTTCCAGGCGGCCTATGTCACCGAAGCGGCTGTCATGGCCGACGGGGCGCGGAACGTGGTTATCCAGGATTGTGAGATCGGACACATCGCCACCTACGGCGTGTGGTTTCGCCGGGGCTGTCGAGACTGTCGGCTGGAGCGCTCGTATATCCACGATCTCGGCGCCGGAGGTCTTCGCATCGGTGAAGGTCAGGCCCGCCGAAACGAGAAGCTTCATACCAGCCACATCACCGCCGACAACAACATTCTCCGCGCCGGCGGCCGAATCTACACCTCGGCAGTGGGCGTCTGGATCGGCCAGAGCGGCGACAATACCGTCACCCACAACGAGATCGCCGACTTCTACTACACCGGCCTGTCCGTCGGCTGGCGATGGGGTTATTCCGACAGCCTGGCCAAGCGAAACACTCTGCGATTCAATCGCGTCCACCACATCGGCTGGTGGGTGCTCAGTGATATGGGCGGCGTCTACACCCTCGGGCCGTCCGAGGGCACTTCGGTCAGCGACAACATCTTCCACGACATCTACGCCTACTCCTACGGCGGATGGGGACTCTATACCGACGAAGGCAGCACCGGCATCCTCATGGAGAACAACCTCGTCTACAACACCAAGACCGGCAGTTTCCACCAGCACTACGGCAAGGAAAATTTGATCCGCAACAACATCCTGGTCAACAGCATGCTTCACCAGGTACAGGCCACACGGGTCGAGGAACACCAGTCGTTCACGTTCGCCAACAACATTGTCTATTGGAAGACCGGGCCGCTGCTGGCCGGACCGTGGACGCAGGTCAAGATCGCGATGGACAACAACTGTTACTGGAACGCGGCCGGACAATCCGTCAACTTCGTCGGCGTCCCGCTGGACAAATGGCGACAGGAGCATGGCCACGACCAGAACTCGGTCATCGCCGACCCGCTGTTCGTCGATCCGGAGAACGGCGACTTCCGCCTGAAGCCCGATTCGCCCGCGCTGAAGAGCGGCTTCAAGCCTTTCGACTACACCCGTGCCGGCGTCTATGGTGACCCTGAGTGGATCAAGAAGGCCAACGAAGTGACATATCGGCCTCTGGAGATCCCGCCCGACCCGCCGCCCGTCCTGGTCCACGATACGTTCGAGCAGACCGAGGCCGGGCAGCCGCCGCGGGCCGATCAGGTTCATGTCGAGGGCAAGGGCGATTCCATCGCCGTGACCGACGAGACCGCGGCATCGGGACAGCACAGCCTTAAGTTCACCGACGCCGAGGGACTGCGGTACACCTACAATCCCCACCTGGTGTATTCACCCAACCACAGCAAGGGAACCACCCGCTGCTCGTTCGACCTGCGGATCGAGGCGGGTGTATTGATCCAGCACGAGTGGCGCGATTGGCGTTCGACCCTCTACAGCGTCGGACCGAGCCTTCGGATCGAAGACGCCAAGCTTCGCGTCGGCGGCAACGTTCTGTTGGACATTCCCGTCGGTCAGTGGGTCCATTTCGACATCACCGCCGCCCTCGGCACCGGCAACAGCAGCACATGGGATCTCGTCGTCACCCTGCCGGGTCAGGAACCGAGACGATTCGAAAAGCTCGCCAACGGCAATAGGAGCTTCGAGCAGTTGACCTGGCTCGGTTTCGTCAGCAACGCGACAACCAAGACCGTTTT